>NZ_CEEDDH010000002.1:0-231929 GCF_979253165.1 Pseudomonas sp. AC083 | reverse complement strand
CTCTACCAACTGAGCTACGCCCACCATATCGCGTTACTTGTGCCAAAGCTGCCTAATGGCGCACCCGGCAGGACTCGAACCTGCGACCATCCGCTTAGAAGGCGGATGCTCTATCCAGCTGAGCTACGGGCGCCTTGTTAATCTGTACTCTTAAAGGACTACAAACTAAGTGCTTTCCAGCGTCGCAGAACCTTGATTCCGCTCCACCTTCTTAACCAGTGCTAGGCTGTGCCCGACAAGTGCGACGAATAGTATAGAGGGCTCCAAAGGTCGTCAAATCCTTTTTGAAAAAAATTCATTTAATTAAAGGAGTTAGAGGAATTTGCTGACCAAGCGCCTTTGCCCTCACCGCTCGACATGCGAGAATGCGTTCTCATTTTTTCCCCTCTCGATGGTTAATCACGCGCAATGACTGCACAACTAATCGACGGCAAATCGATCGCCGCCAGCCTGCGCCAGCAGATCGCCCAACGAGTTGCCGAGCGTCGCCAGCAAGGCCTGCGCACCCCCGGCCTCGCGGTGATCCTGGTCGGCAGCGATCCTGCCTCTCAGGTTTATGTCTCGCACAAGCGTAAAGACTGTGAAGAGGTTGGCTTCCTCTCTCAAGCCTACGACCTGCCCTCCGACACCACTCAGGACGCCCTGACCGACCTGATCGATCGCCTCAACGACGATCCGGCCATCGACGGCGTGCTCCTGCAGTTGCCTCTGCCCGAACACCTCGACGCGTCCAAGCTGCTGGAACGCATTCGCCCGGACAAAGACGTCGATGGTTTCCATCCGTACAACGTCGGCCGCCTGGCCCAGCGCATCCCGCTGCTGCGCCCCTGCACCCCGAAAGGCATCATGACCTTGCTGGAAAGCACTGGCGCTGATCTTTACGGGATGGACGCGGTAGTCGTGGGCGCCTCCAATATCGTCGGTCGCCCGATGGCCATGGAATTGTTGCTGGCCGGCTGCACCGTCACTGTCACTCACCGCTTCACCAAGGATCTGGCGGGCCACGTCGGCCGTGCTGATCTGGTGGTCGTTGCCGCCGGCAAGCCGGGCCTGGTCAAAGGCGAGTGGATCAAGGAAGGCGCGATCGTGATCGACGTCGGCATCAACCGTCAGGACGACGGCAAACTGGTCGGTGACGTCGTCTACGAAACCGCCCTGCCCCGCGCCGGCTGGATTACGCCGGTACCAGGCGGCGTTGGCCCGATGACCCGCGCCTGCCTGCTGGAAAATACCCTCTACGCGGCAGAAACCCTGCACGTCTGATCGAATTTTTCCGCTGCACCAGAACCCCGCCTCGTGCGGGGTTTTTCGTGCCTGAGAAAAAACTTCAACCGTTCGCCGGAAACCGCTCTTTTTACAGGCCTTTTCACGAGATTTTCAGGTCTTACAAACAACCATCGACAGTTCTTCAGCCATACTCCTAAAATGCGCCGGTTTTAAGAAATAACCCGTTACAAACTAACGGTATATCCAACCTTTTAGAGTTCGCCCGCGTGAAAATTCGTCTCTCGATTCTGAGCCTGTTGTTTGCTGTTACAGGCACATTCATCACGCCAACGATCAACGCTGCGGAAACCACCGCTGTCCCACGCGACGCTTCGACTTTGAAGATCGCGTCCGGCAGCGCCCTGCTCATGGATATGCAGACCAACAAAGTCATCTATTCCAGCAACCCTGACGTGATCGTGCCGATCGCTTCCGTCAGCAAGCTGATGACGGGCCTGGTCGTGGTAGAAGCTCGACAGAACATGGACGAATGGATCGATGTCGACATCAGGAACACCCCGGAAATGAAGGGCGTGTTCTCCCGGGTCAAACTCAAGAGTGAGCTGCCGCGCCGCGAGATGCTGTTGATCGCTTTGATGTCCTCGGAAAACCGCGCTGCCGCCAGCCTCGCCCATCACTATCCGGGCGGCTACGCTGCTTTTATCGCGGCAATGAACGCCAAGGCCAAGGCGCTGGGCATGACCAGCACGCACTTTGTCGAGCCGACCGGCTTGTCGGAGCGCAACGTTTCCACCGCCCGCGACCTGAGCAAACTGCTGGTGGCTGCGCACAAGCAACCGCTTCTGGTGCAACTGACCACCACCAAGGAAAAGACCGTGGCGTTCCGCAAGCCCAACTACACCCTGGGCTTCCGCAATACCGACCACTTGGTCAACAAGGCCGATTGGGACATCAAGATCACCAAGACCGGCTTCACCAACCCGGCCGGCCATTGCCTGGTGCTGGTGACGAAGATGGGCAACCGTCCGGTTGCCCTGGTGATTCTCGATGCGTTTGGCAAATACACGCATTTTGCCGATGCCAGCCGTATCCGCAGCTGGGTGGAAACCGGGCGCAGCGCCAGTGTTCCAGCGGTGGCACAGCAGTACAAAGCCGACAAAAACCTCAAGAGCCGTCAGAGCGGCGTAGTCGAGGCGGCCAAGTAAATCCAGCGTTCATGAAAAAGCCCCGAATCTTCGGGGCTTTTTTTTCGTCTGCGCATCAGTCGTTGGGCAGCGGCATCTTGTCGTCATCGGGGATGCCATCGCCCGAGCTCGGCTCTGGCGAAACCTCCGGCGTCAGCACATTGGGCCGGGCCATCGGGTCACGCATCGGGCTGTCCGGGTCCAGCACCGGATCAACCTCAGGCTCCGGCGTGGTCGGCACGCTGTCAGGTTTGTGGTCATCGAAGCTTGAATCGGTACTCATACGCACCTCACATCAAGGTTTCAGATCGGCTAACGGATCATAGGGCTTGGCCGGTCTCTTCGGATCTTCCCCGGGCTCGACATCCAGCGGTGCCTTTGCCGGACCGACAGGATCGACTTGCGGATCGTCAAGGTCCGGCGAATCCGGATCGAATCCCAGATCATCACCCGAGGAATGTTCGGACGAGTGCGGGCCTTTAGGGTTTGGGGAATCTGCCATGTTGCCTCCTTGATTCACCCGCGAAGCACGGGCATTAATCTTCAGAGGCTGGCCGGGCGCAGTCGTGCCCGGCAGATGACGAACGGAGGTTTATTGCGCCGCCAGAGCCTTTCGCGCCTGCGCCGCAGCGTTTTCTTCACCGGCCTGCGCCAGTTCATCGGCGGCTTTCAGCCAACGGGAGCGGTCGACGGCTGCCGGGATCTGCGCCGGTTTCTGAATCAGGATCGCCCAGCCACCGGCCTTTTCCAACGCTGATTCAAAGCTGTCGAAACTCATCAACTGCCGACGATTCATGCCGGCGCGCAGCAGCACCTTCTGCTTATTGCGATCGTAACCGGACAGGATCGCGTAACGCGGCTCGGCCCAGAATGCCGAACCTTCGCTGAAACGCACCATGACCGGGTAGCCCGCCGCGACCTGGGTCAGCAAGGCTGGCAGCTTGCTGTCGAGCGGATAAACCACCAGACCGTATTCCCGCGCGAGGTTCTGCATGTTCTGCTGCAGCTTGTCCTCAGCCCCCGGCAAGTGCAGCGGTTTTTCCAGAAGGCCCGGGGTGATGACGATGCCTTGTTGCGACAGCAGACTGGCCAGCACCTGTGGCCCACTCTGGTTGGCTTCGCCACGATAGAAGGTGCCGCTGAGCTCAACCCGCTCCGGCAAGCGTTTGACTTCAGGCGCTACATTGCCTGCACATCCGCTCAGCACCACCGCGCATGCGCCGGCAAGCAACGCTCCGCGCACTCGAGAAAATACCTGCACCATCAATCACTCTCTTCCAGACGCCGGTCATCGTGTTCCGGCAACGCCAGCGATCATAGAGCCGCACCCGCCTGCGGTATAGCCTTAAACCGCAGACTCTGCGATTGCATAGAGCAAACTGATTGGTGACTAACGACCTTTGGTCAATAGCTTGAAACACCCCATTGACTAGACTGTCACTGAAATAGAGCGAATTGCGAAAAGCGGGCGCCCGATGCAGGGCGAAGAGGAGGCACCAATGAGCCTGACCATGACCATCGTGATGTTGATAGCCGGCTGGCTGGCCGTGGCGACTGCCATGTTGTGGGGCGTGCTGCGGATTTCGCGACGCCATCATCCGGTGCAGACGACGCCGGTTGAGAAGACAGAGAAGCACCCAGTGCGGCACGTTGCTGCGCATTGAAGACCAACAAGGTCCTTCCCTCATGAGAGCGCTCAGCAGCACCGCGCTTTCGATAACTCAGCAAAAGGTGAATAAAAAAACCGCCTGAGCTCAACCAGCCCAGGCGGTTTTTTGTGTTCTCAGCAATTACGCCTGCTGAGCAACCTTCTTCTGCTTCGCCCGGCGCGACATCATGTTCAACACCTCAATGCCCGCCGAGAACGCCATGGCCGCGTACACATAACCTTTCGGTACGTGGGCGCCGAAGCCTTCGGCGATCAGCGTCATGCCGATCATGATCAGGAAGCCCAGCGCCAGCATGACCACCGTCGGGTTATCGTTGATGAACTTGGCCAGCGGGTCAGCCGCGAGCAGCATCACCAGCACCGACACCACCACCGCGATGATCATGATCGGCAAGTGTTCGGTCATGCCGACAGCGGTAATGATGCTGTCGATCGAGAACACCATGTCGAGCATCAGGATCTGACCGATAGCCGCGGCAAAACCCAGGGTTACGGTGGAAGTCGCGGTCTTAGGGTCTTCCGGCGACGGGTCCATGCTGTGATGGATCTCGGTCGTGGCTTTCCACACCAGGAACAGGCCACCGGCAATCAGGATCATGTCCTTCCAGGAGAACGCCTGGCCAAGAATTTCGATCACAGGCTCGGTCAACTGCACGATGAACGCGATGGTGCTCAGCAGTGCCAGACGCAGAATCAGGGCCATGCCGATACCGATGCGGCGCGCCTTCTGCCGATGCTGTTCGGGCAGCTTGTTGGTCAGGATCGAAATAAAGATCAGGTTATCGATGCCAAGCACGATTTCCATTACCACCAGTGTGGCCAAAGCAACCCAAGCGGTGGGGCTGGCGGCGAGTTCTAACAGATATTCCATGGGTCAGTCCTGACTCTGTGTAAGACGATTTAGATGGTCTTGGAGGAAGATTCGGATTCTTCCGCTTGTTTTTCCGGGGTTTCTTTTTTCTCGATCAAACCACCGGTGGCGTCACTGAGCGCTTGCTCAGCGGCTTTATGGGTGTCTTCAATCGCTTGCTTGGCAGTTTCAGCCGCCGCGCCCATCAGTTGCTGGGCGCTTTTTTCCGCCTGATCACAACCGGCCAGAACCAGTAAAGACGCAAACATCACTGCGGGAAATGTGTATTTCATAACGTTTCCTTCGAATGAACAGACAGGCGCACACAGCGGCCGTCGATGGCTGGGCATTCTAGGGAGATGGACACTTCAGGAAAATTCGTATTTTTAGCGGCTATACTTCGGTTTTCACGAAGCGGCCATCACTATGCTCAATTACCGACAACTGCACTACTTCTGGGTTGTGGCCAAAACCGGCAGCATCGTCCGCGCCTGCGAGCAACTGAACCTGACGCCACAGACCATCAGCGGACAGATTTCACTTCTTGAACAAACCTATGGCGTGGAGTTGTTTCGCCGCGTCGGCCGGCAGCTGGAGCTCACCGAAGCCGGGCGCCAGGCCCTGCCCTACGCTGAGCAGATGTTTCAGTTGGGCGGCGAGCTGGAGCTGATGCTGCGAGCGCAGCCCAACGAGCAGCAGATCCTCTTTCGCGTCGGGGTGGCCGACGTGGTGCCCAAATCGATTGTTTATCGCCTGATCGCGCCGACCATGGAATTGAGCGAGCCGCTACGCATCACCTGCCGCGAAGACAAACTCGAACGCCTGCTCGCCGATCTGGCCATTCAGCGTCTGGATCTGGTGATTTCCGACAGCCCGATGCCTTCGCATCTGGACATCAAAGGCTACAGCCAGAAGCTCGGTGAATGCGGCATCAGTTTTTTCGCCACCGCCGAACTAGCCGCACAGTATGGCCAGGACTTCCCGCGCAGCCTGCACGGCGCGCCGCTGCTGATTCCCGGCGCGGAAACCGTGGTGCGCAGCCGTTTGCAGCGCTGGTTCGCCGAACAGCAGATCCAGCCGCAGATTGTCGGCGAATTCGATGACAGTGCTTTGATGCAGGCCTTCGGCCAATCCGGCAGCGGGATCTTTATCGGTCCGAGCGTGATTGCCGAGGAAGTGAAGCGCCAGTACGGCGTCAAGTTGATCGGCCAGACCGACGCCGTGAGCGAGTCGTTCTATGCCATCTCGGTGGAACGCAAGGTCAAGCACCCTGGCATCGTAGCGATTACCGAGGGTGCCCGACGCGAGCTGTTTACCGGGTTATGAAGCGCAGACTTCACGCGGCTTCAGCGTCATCAGCACCATGGCGAGGAACACCGAAAGCAAAATGAAGCCGGCAGCGGCAAAGCCGAGAAAGCCCAGCCCGGCAGTGTCGATCACCCGGCCGCCAACCATCGCGCCCAGACCAATGCCGAGATTGGCCCCGGCGATGTTCAGCGACGCGGCGAAGGCCGGCGCTTCCGGTGCGGCTTTCATCAGGCGCACATGGCTGACCAGGAACAATGCGGCCTGGGTTACGCCCCAGATGCCCATCGCCACCGCCAGACCCACTGGCGAATGAATGTTCGGCACCAGCGAAACCATGCCGGCGATCATGAACGCACAGAACAACACCGACGCCCCCAGCGGATGCCGATCCACCGCTCGCCCACCGAGCGAGTTGCCGATCAGCCCGACTGCGCCAAACGCCATCAGGCACCAACCGACCACGGTGCCGTTGAAACCGGCAAGTCGTTCGAGGATGTCCGCAAGGTAGGTATAAGCGGTGAACATGCCGCTGAACACCAGAATCGACAACAAGATATGGCCGAGCATCAGCGGGCTGCGCAGGATCTTGAACTGCGAACGGAAGCTGACCTGATGCTGATGCAGACTGGTTTTCGGCAGGTAGACAAACAGCAGCAAGGCTTTGGCAAATGCGATCAACGCCAGAATGCCAAACGCGCTGCGCCAGCCGAACGCATCGGAAATCAACGTACCGACCGGAATGCCGAACACCGTGGCGCAGACAATCCCGAAGCCGATCTTGGCGATGGCGCGGCCGGCGAAATCCGGGCCGACGATGTCCACCGCTGTCTCACTGGCCAAGGCCCAAAACACCGGCAAGCCCAACGCTGGAATCAAGCGCGCGATGGCCATCACCCAGATGTTCGGCGCCAACGCTGCCACGGTGTTGGCCAGACCGAACATGATCAGGATGCTGATGAACAGTTTGCGCCGTTCGAATCGGGCGAAATACGCGGTCAGAAACGGGCCGAACAGCGCCACGGTAAAGGCAAACAAGGTCACCAGCAGCCCGGCTTGCGGGATGCTGACTTCGAGGTCTCGGGCGATCGCCGGCAACAGGCCGACAATGACAAATTCCGTGGTCAGCACCGTGAATCCGGCGGCGGACAACAGAAGAATAGGCAACAGCATGCGCAACTCCAGCAAAACGACGACACCAGCGATGACCCGAAGGCCCGCTGGCAGAACTTGAAAATGAGGATGGCGAAGCTTAACAGACTGCGTCCGCACTGAGTTGCCCAAAACTGCCGATCTGCCGGGCCGATCCGGTGGCAGATCGTCACAGGCCTGAAGGTTCACGCCTACGCTGTGATAAAGTCCGCGCCCTGAAAATCGTACAGCTGTTCAACGTGCCGTTTGGCGGCGTTGATGTCACTTCGACAGGCGTTTCGTGACTGCCCACGGCGCTTCGCACCCTATAAAAAACAGAGATGCCGCTATGACCGCTTCATCCCCTTCGTTACTGCAACGCCTGAAACGCCTGAGTCTGGTGACCCAGATCGTCATTGGTCTGATCGCCGGTATTGCCCTGGCCCTGATTGCACCGGAGCTGGCGAAGTCCACCGCATTCATCGGCAAGGTGTTTGTCTCGGCGTTGAAAGCCGTGGCGCCGATTCTGGTGTTCGTGCTGGTGATGGCCTCGATCGCCAACCACAAGCACGGTCAGGAAACCCACATCCGGCCGATCCTGTTCCTGTACCTGCTGGGCACATTCAGCGCTGCGGTGGTGGCCGTGGTCGCCAGCATGGCGTTCCCGTCGAATCTGGTGTTATCGACCGAAAACGTTGCCGTGACAGCACCCGGCGGCATCGGCGAAGTGCTGCAAAGCCTGTTGCTGAGCGTCGTCGACAACCCGGTCAGCGCGCTGATGAATGCCAACTTCATCGGCATTCTGGCCTGGGCGATCGGCATGGGCATTGCCATCCGCCACGCTGGCGACACCACTCGCGAAGTGCTCGGTGACTTGTCCAACGGCGTCACCGTGATCGTCCGCGTGGTCATTCGCTTCGCGCCGCTGGGCATCTTCGGCCTGGTCGCGTCGACATTGGCCACCTCCGGTTTTGGCGCGCTGCTCGGCTACGCGCACCTGCTGGCGGTGCTGCTGGGCTGCATGCTGTTCGTCGCGCTGGTGATGAACCCGCTGATCGTGTTCTGGAAGCTGCGCCGCAATCCGTACCCGTTGACCCTGATGTGCCTGCGCGAAAGCGGCATCACCGCGTTCTTCACCCGCAGCTCGGCGGCGAACATTCCGGTCAACCTGGAATTGAGCAAGCGCCTGGGCCTGCACGAAGACACCTACTCGGTATCGATCCCGCTGGGTGCGACCATCAACATGGCCGGTGCGGCGATCACCATTACCGTGCTGACCCTGGCGGCGGTGCACACCTTGGGCATCGCTGTGGACATTCCGACCGCGATCCTGCTCAGCGTCGTCGCAGCCATTTGCGCCTGTGGTGCTTCGGGTGTGGCCGGTGGGTCGCTGCTGCTGATTCCGCTGGCGTGCAGCCTGTTCGGCATCCCGAGCGAGATCGCCATGCAGGTCGTGGCGGTTGGCTTCATTATTGGCGTACTGCAGGATTCGGCGGAGACCGCGCTGAACTCGTCGACTGACGTGCTGTTTACAGCGGCGGCTTGCCTGGGCGAAGAAGAGAAGGCTCAGCGTACGGCGTAACCGCCTTACCTTGTGGGAGCGAGCCTGCTCGCGAAAGGGGCGAGACATTCAGCATTAATATCGCCTGATACGCCGCATTCGCGAGCAGGCTCGCTCCCACAGGAAAACAAAAGCCCGCCAAGGCGCGAACCTTGGCGGGCTTTTTCGTGTCCAGGTGTTTAGAACGCGCCCATGTAATCGCGCTTGCCCACTTCCACGCCGTTATGACGCAGCAACGCATAGGTGGTGGTGACGTGAAAGAAGAACTGCGGCAAGCCGTAAGTCAGCAGATACGCCTGACCACTGAAGCGCTTCTCTTTCGGCGTGCCCGGACGGGTGACGATTTCGATGCCTTCCTTGCCATCGATCTGCTCTGGCTTGATCTCGCCGATGAAGGCCAGGACCTTGGTGATCAGCGTTTGCAGTTCGGCGAAGGTGGTTTCAGTGTCGTCGTACTTCGGCAGTTCGACTTCAGCCAGACGCGCCGACACGCCTTTGGCGAAATCCACGGCGATCTGCACCTGACGCACCAGCGGGAACATGTCCGGGTACAGACGCGCTTGCAGGAAGACGCTCTGGTCGATGTTTTTCGCGCTGGCGTGGGCTTCGGCCTTTTTCAGCACATCGCTCAGGGCGTTGAGCATTTGTTGAAAAACCGGGACGGATGCGGCGTACAGTGAAATGGTCATGGCAATCTCATGTGATGGCTGGGTAATACGTGGTGGCGATTATAGCCATGCTTGATGAGCACACGGCTTGCCTTTTGTTTGGCAAGGATTAGGCTAGGCGGCTTCGACTGCTGAGGGAACGCGCGATGAGCAACGAACAAGAATCCACCTCCGACCAGCCACGGCTCAATGCCACGGAAATCCGCATTCTCGGTGCGCTGATCGAAAAACAGGCCACCAGCCCGGAAACCTATCCGCTGACTCTCAACGCACTGGTGCTGGCCTGCAATCAGAAAACCAGTCGTGAACCGGTGATGAACCTCAATCAGGGCCAGGTCGGGCAGAGCCTGCGCGCTCTGGAGGGGCGTGGTTTTACCCGGCTGGTAATGGGCAGCCGTGCCGACCGCTGGGAGCACAAGGTCGACAAGGCGCTGGAACTGGTGCCGGCGCAGGTGATTCTGACGGGTCTGATGTTTCTGCGCGGTCCGCAGACCGTCAACGAACTGCTGACCCGCAGCGGGCGCATGCACGAGTTCGAAGACGCCGAGCAGGTCGTGCATCAGCTCGAACGCCTGATTGCACGCGGACTGGCGGTATTGATTCCGCGTCAGGCCGGGCAGCGCGAGGATCGTTATACCCATGCCTTGGGCGATCCGGCGGATATCGAAGCGATCCTGGCGGCGCGGCAGAATCCTGGGGAGCGATCGAGTAGTGGCGTGTCCCTGGAGCGTATCGAAGAACTGGAAGCGCGGATCGCCGCACTGGAAGAACGCCTGGCCCGCCTCGAATAATCACAACAGAACCTTTTTGGGAGCGAGCCTGCTCGCGAAAGCGTAGTGTCAGTCACCACGACCTCGAATGACCCGCCGCCTTCGCGAGCAGGCTCGCTCCCACATTCAATCGCATCCCAACTGGAGGAACACGCTCAACCTGTGGGAGCGAGCCTGCTCGCGAAGAGGCCAGCCCAGCCACTAAAAGATCAATCAGCTACGCGCAAAATCCACCGCCGCCGCAAACTGCGCCTCATTCGGCCGCACTCCGGTGTACAGGACAAACTGCTCCAGCGCCTGAATCGCAATCACCTCAAGCCCGGTGATCACCCGCTTGCCCTCGGCCCGCGCCCGAACGATCAGCGGCGTTTCCGAAGGGATCGCCACCACGTCGAATACAGTCTCAGCCGTTTTGATCACTTCAGGCTCAAACGCCAGTTGCCCCGCCTCCGGCCCGCCGTCCATGCCTACCGGGGTGACATTGATCAGCATCTGCGGGCGCTCGTCACCCAGCTCGGCCTGCCAGCGATAACCCAGCGAATCCGCCAGGGCGCGGCCGGCGCGTTCGTTACGGGCGACAATCAAACCGTTCTTGTACCCACCATCGCGCAGGGCGCTGGCCACCGCTTTGGCCATGCCGCCGCTGCCGCGCAGGGCAAAGGTGGAATCCTTCGGCACCGCGTGACTTTCCAGCAATTGCGCGACGGCGATGTAGTCGGTGTTGTAGGCCTTGAGGTGGCCACCAGTGTTGACGATGGTGTTGATCGACTGGATCGCTGCCGCCGACGCATCCAGCTCATCGACCAGCGCAATGCAGGCTTCCTTGAACGGCATCGACACGCCGCAGCCGCGAATGCCCAGCGCCCGGATGCCGCCGACCGCGCCGGTCAGGTCCTGGCTGCTGAACGCCTTGTAGTAGAAATTCAGGCCCAGCTGTTCATACAAATGGTTGTGAAAACGCAGACCGAAATTCCCCGGGCGCCCCGACAGGGACATGCACAGTTGGGTGTCTTTGTTCGGGTTCATCTGCATGAAACTTCTCCTTCAAACGCACTTTCGGATGGACGGGATTGGCCTGCCCACCGGGTTCTGAATCATCATTGAGGCTTGTTTGTGGCGCCGCGCAGCCGGGTAAAGAAGCCGCTACAGACCTTACACAAAATTTACCCAGCGGCTGTGCTGAATTTCGCAAATTTGCTGTCTTAGCTGTATCCCCGCAACAACTGTGGGCCTGATTCAGGCTGCGGCGCCGGGTCGAAGAACCGAGGACTTATCATGATTCGTAAACTTCCCATCATGGCTGTGTTGATTGGCGCACTTGCCGTCACCAGCCAGGCTGAAGCGGGTGGTGGCCATGGCTGGCAGGGCCCTGCAGTGTTTGGCGCGATCGTCGGCTCGGCCATCATCGGCTCGGCACTGATCAATCAGGATCGGCCGGTGTATGTGCAACAACAACCGGTTTATGTGCAGCCGCAGCCGGTCTACGTGCAGCAACCGCCGCCACCGGTCTATTACCAGCCGGCGCCGGTGTATGTACAACAACCGGTCTACGTGCAGCCGGCCCCCGTCTATTACGGCCCGCCTCGTGGTTATTACGGTCGGCCCCACGGCTACTACGGCGGCCCGCATGGCTACTACGGCGGTCCACGCTGGTAAGCGCAACACAGAGCCCTGCTTTCGAGCGGGGCTTTTTTATGACCGTTGGTCGGCCAACGTCTGAAAAAATCGCGCCAAGGTCGCTGTGAGGACAGTTCGAGCAGCTAAAGTCGGCATGATGGAATCGACCGTCGGGCTTTTTTCATCAAACGGTCACCGCTTTGTCATGACGGAACCGCAATCTGAATCCGTCCGTAAACAACAGATCGATAACAACAAGGACGACTGTATGCCCACACAAAACCCGCACCGCATCGTCGGTCTGTGCACCTCGAGCAAGGTGTACAACGCACTTACCGAGCTCAAGCATCTGGAAGGCCATCGCTGCGCCAAGCTGCTGTCCCTGCTCGCCGAAAACCTCGTGCACAAGGGCCTGCTCAATGAGCGCGAAGTCATGCACATGCTCGATCAAGTGGTGGAATGACGCCAGACCTCACTGGCATCAATGACCACTATCGAAAGCGTTGATTGTCCGTGGTGCCGGCAAACCCCTAAGGTAGCCCCATCAGTTTGATGGAGGTTTCCCATGGCACAGGTTCAAATCATGTCGGTGATCGGCAGCGCAGTTCCCGCTTCGCTGCGTGCATCCGGTCTGCTTGCTTGCTGGTATCTGGTGCGCGATGGCGAGCCGATCAGCGGCCCGCTCACCTCCTTGCCAGCAGCACAGGCCTTGTCGCAACAGGTCGCCAGCAGCACGTTTCACGCTTAAGGCAGTTGCACCTTCGGCTTGGTCTCGACGAACAGCGCCCAGCTCGACAGGAACAGTGCGGCAATCAGCG
Organism: Pseudomonas sp. AC083; assembly: GCF_979253165.1. Lineage (NCBI taxonomy): Bacteria > Pseudomonadati > Pseudomonadota > Gammaproteobacteria > Pseudomonadales > Pseudomonadaceae > Pseudomonas > Pseudomonas sp. AC083. The sequence continues at coordinate 219,129 of NZ_CEEDDH010000002.1, read as the reverse complement.
GCCCGATCACAAAGCCGTTGAGGCCGAAGACCGCGAGGCCGCCGAGGGTCGAGACCAGGATCAGGTAATCGGGCATTTTGGTGTCTTTGCCGACCAGGATCGGGCGCAGCACGTTGTCGACCAGGCCGATCACGAATACGCCGAACAAGCCCAGCACCACGCCCTGCCAGATCATGCCGCTGAGCAGGAAGTACACCGCCACCGGCGCCCAGACAATCCCCGCGCCCACCGCTGGCAACAGCGACAGAAACGCCATCAGCACCGCCCAAAGCAGCGCGCTGGGAATATCGAGAAACCAGAAAATCAACCCGCCCAGCGCGCCTTGGGTCACGGCCACCACCACGTTGCCTTTGACCGTCGCGCGCACCACGCGGTTGAACTTCAGTTGCAGGCGGCGCTTGTGGTTTTCCTCCAGCGGCACGGCAGTGCGCATTTTGCGCGCCAGCTCGGGGCCGTCACGCAGAAAGAAAAACAGCAGATACAGCATGATGAAAAAGCTCACCACGAATTCGAATGTGCCCTGGCCGAAGCTGAACGCCTGAGTCGCCAGTGCCTGGCTGCCCTGCATCGCCGCTTTGACGATCTTCTCGCGCAAGCTGTCGAGTTCGCCCATGCCGAAGCGGTCGAGCAAGTGCTGAAAGTACGGCGGCAGGCTGTGCTTGAACTGCGCCAGATACGCAGCGATGTCCAGCTCGCCGCTTTCAATGTTCTTGTAGACCGTCGCGCCTTCCTGCACCAGCAGGATGCTGACGATGATCACCGGCAGAATCGCGATCACCAGGCACAGGCTCAAGGTGCACAGCGACGTCACGTTGCGTTGCCAGCCGAACTTCTGCTGCAACCTGCGCTGTACCGGCGCAAACAGAATGCCGAGGATGACAGCCCAGAACACCGCGCCGTAAAACGGCAGCAGAATCCAGATAAAGGCCACCGTGACCAGCACCAGCAGCACCGTCAGGGATTTGAATTGCAGACTCTTTTCGTTCATATCCGGTCCATGTCAGTCAGGCGTCACGCACGCCCGCCCCACTTAGTCAGCCGCCGAGCGCGCGAGTGCCATGTTTATTCATGGAGCATAGATGCAGATCAATAAACCCTTGCGACAGCTGCCCTACCCTGCGCGGCTTTTGCGACCGACAGCCAAATGCAGACTCTCATTGCCCCCGAGCTTCTCGCCCCCGCCGGCACCCTGAAAAATATGCGTTACGCCTTCGCTTATGGCGCCGATGCGGTCTACGCCGGCCAGCCGCGCTACAGCCTGCGGGTGCGCAACAACGAATTCGACCACGCCAACCTGGCGCTGGGCATTCGTGAGGCGCAGGCGCAGGGCAAGCGCTTCTACGTGGTGGTCAACATCGCCCCGCACAACGCCAAGCTGAAGACATTCCTCAAGGATCTGGCGCCGGTGATCGAGATGGCCCCGGATGCGCTGATCATGTCCGACCCCGGCCTGATCATGCTGGTGCGCCGGCATTTTCCGCTGATGCCGATTCATCTTTCGGTGCAGGCCAACACGGTGAATTGGGCGAGCGTCGAGTTCTGGCAGCAACAGGGACTGAGCCGGATCATTCTGTCGCGCGAGCTGTCGCTGGAGGAGATCGGTGAAATCCGCGAGCAGGTGCCGGGCATAGAGCTGGAAGTGTTCGTGCACGGCGCGCTATGCATGGCATATTCCGGGCGCTGTCTACTCTCCGGCTACATGAACAAGCGTGACGCCAATCAGGGCACCTGCACCAACGCCTGCCGCTGGAAGTACACGGCGCAACAAGCCACGGAAAACCAGCTCGGCGAGATCGTCCAGACCTTTCAACCCGAGCCGACCCTGGGCCTCGGCGCACCGACCGATCAGGTCTTTCTGTTGCAGGAAGCCAACCGCCCCGATGAATTGATGCCGGCTTTCGAAGACGAACACGGCACCTACATCATGAACGCCAAGGACCTGCGCGCCGTGCAGCATGTCGAGCGCCTGACGCGCATGGGCGTGCATTCATTGAAGATCGAAGGCCGGACCAAATCGCATTTCTACTGCGCACGCACCACCCAGGTGTATCGCCGGGCGATCGATGATGCCGTGGCCGGGCGCGCGTTTGATCGCGGCCTGATGCTGGATCTCGAGTCGCTGGCCCAGCGCGGCTACACCGAAGGTTTTCTGCGCCGCCATGTGCATGACGAATATCAGAACTATCAGCACGGCAGTTCGGTGTCGGAGCGGCAGCAGTTCGTTGGCGAGCTGACCGGCGAGCGCCGGGATCGCCTGGCCGAGGTGAAAGTGAAGAATCGTTTTGCTGTGGGCGATCATCTGGAACTGATGACGCCCATGGGCAATTTCCATTTTGATCTGCATGAATTGCAGAGTGTCAGCGGGCAAGCAATCGAAGTGGCGCCGGGGGACGGGCATACGGTGTACGTGCCGATACCGGATGCGGTGGATTTACGCTTTGGGTTGTTGATGCGGGATTTGCGTGTTGGTTGACTGGCGATCTTGTCTGGCACTCGCCGCATGGCCGTGATTTGCTGCGAAGCCGATGCCGTCTTCGCGAGCAGGCTCGCTCCCACAGGGAGTTTGTGTCATCCACTGTGGGAGCGAGCCTGCTCGCGAAGAGGCCGGCCCACTCAATGAATAATCCAGACCTCAGCGCATATCATCCGACAACGGTGTCGGCTCATCCGCCGGCGGGACATCCTCGTCATCCGGCGGATCCTTCCAGTCATCCGGTCGGTCGGCATCGCTCAGTGGATCGCGCCCCGGGTCCATGCCCGGCGGTGCATCGTGATCGCTCAGGGTCGGCTCGTCGGTGCCGGATACGGGGCGGGTCTGATCGGTGGGCGCCATGCCACCGGGAACAAGCGAGTCATCAGCCATGCTGCACCTCACATTACTGGCCCGGATTATCCGGGGCGTATTACTTGGAAGCGCGGATGCTGAGGGCGTGCGGTGGATCAGACCAGCGGCATCAGCCTTGGGCGATAAAACGATCGCGACTGTTGGTCAAGTGCAGCCACATCGCAGCGCGGGCGGCATCGGCGTCCTGACGTTTGATCGCATTCAGAATCGCCTCGTGTTCCAGATTGGCCAAGTGGCCGAGCTTGCTCAGATCCGCCGCGCCGCGCTCGGCGGCATTCAGGCGATTGCGCGGGATCATCGCACTGCCCAGGTGCTGCATGATCTCGCTGAAACAAGCGTTGCCGGTGGCCTCGGCGATCAGCAGATGAAAACGCCGATCGGCCTCCACGCAGCTGTCGTTGTTCGCCAGCAGCCGTTGATAGTCATCCAGCGCCTGACGCATCTGCTGCACCTGCTGCTCACTGCGCCGCTGCGCCGCCAGCGCCGCCGCTTGCGTCTCCAGGCCCATGCGCAATTCGAGAATGCTGCGCACGCCGAGCGCCGTATCGACGTTCAGGCGCAGGCCCTGCTCCGCTGCACGCTCGATCACGAAGGTACCGATGCCGTGGCGCGTCTCGACCAGCCCCGAGGCCTGCAACTTGGAAATGGCCTCGCGCACCACCGTGCGGCTGACGCCGTGCTCCTGAACGATGGAGTTCTCCGAAGGCAGCTTGTCACCGGGCGACAGTTGTCCGAGCAGGATGCTCTGGGTGAGCTTTTCCACCAGGTCATGAGCGAGGTTGTGCGTGCGTTTGCGCGCGGGCGCGTCGAGGTCTTCTTGCATGATCGGTTCCGGTGATCGGGGCTTGCCGATCGTAGCACTGCGGGATGACGGTTGAGATGGATTTTAGCGGTCGATGGGCCATCAACTTGTATGACAACACTCAATTACGTCGAATATTTTTGATAGCCAGCCACCACGAATCACCATTCACATCTCAAAAAGGCGCTGCGCTCGACTGGCGGAATGTTCAATAAATACGAGCTATAATCCGGTTTTCGCATAAAAAACCGAACAATCAGAAGAATTTGATCGCCCTCCCCACTTGTAGGACAAAAAACCACAGTTGTATGATGTCTATCAACAACGCAACACACAGTCCTACCCGCATAAAAATAATCAGTGGGAGAAACACACGTGAAAACCTCCATCTCCGGGATGCAGGACAGCGTCGATCCGACGCTCGCCTCAGCCATCTCCAAAGTCAAACGCCACGTCCTGCCGCTCTTCGTGATCATGTTCATCGTCAATTACATTGACCGGGTGAACATCGGTTTCGTCCGCACGCACATGGAAACCGATCTGGGCATTGGTGCTGCCGCCTACGGCTTCGGCGCCGGGCTGTTCTTTATCGGTTACGCGCTGTTCGAAGTGCCGTCCAACATGCTTTTGCAGAAAGTCGGCGCACGCATCTGGCTGACCCGCATCATGTTCACCTGGGGCATAGTCGCCGCCTGCATGGCCTTCATCCAGAACGAAACCCACTTCTATATCCTGCGCTTCCTGCTCGGTGTCGCCGAGGCCGGGTTCTTTCCCGGGGTGATTTATTACTTCACCCGTTGGCTGCCTGGCGTTGAGCGCGGCAAGGCGATCGCGATCTTCCTCAGCGGCTCGGCCGTGGCCTCGCTGATCTCCGGTCCGCTGTCCGGTCTGCTCCTGCAGATCAATGGGCTGGGCATGCACGGCTGGCAGTGGATGTACTTCATCGAGGGGATGTTCTCGGTGTGCCTGTGCGTGTTTGTCTGGTTCTGGCTGGATGCCAAACCCCACGACGCCAAATGGCTGAGCCGCGCCGAACAGGATGCGTTGGTCAGCGCCATCGACGACGAGCAAAAGGCCCGCGAAGCCGCGACGCCGATCCGGCCGTCGCTGGGCAAACTGCTCAAAGACCGGCAGATCATTCTGTTCTGCCTGATCTACTTCTTCATTCAGTTGACCATTTATGCGGCGACTTTCTGGCTGCCGAGCATCATCAAGAAGATGGGCGAACTCAGCGACGTGCAGGTCGGCCTGTTCAACTCGATTCCATGGTTGCTGTCGATCGTCGGCATGTACGCCTTCGCCTCGCTGTCGGCGAAGTGGAAACATCAACAAGCCTGGGTCGCCACTGCCCTGTTGATCGCCGCAGCGGGGATGTTCATGTCCACCACTGGCGGGCCGATCTTTGCCTTCGTCGCGATCTGCTTTGCGGCACTGGGTTTCAAATCCGCCTCGTCGCTGTTCTGGCCGATTCCCCAGGCTTATCTGGATGCACGCATCGCGGCGGCAGTGATCGCGCTGATCAATTCGGTGGGCAACCTCGGCGGCTTCGTCGCGCCGACCACCTTCGGCCTGCTGGAGCAACACACCGGCTCGATTCAGGGCGGCCTCTATGGTCTGGCCGCTACCTCGATCATCGCCGCAATCATCGTCTTCGCCGCACGCACCACGCCGAAACCCGCTGCTGAAAAGGCTGTGGCCGACGCCGCGCCGAAACACGCCTGACTACGTCTCGACAAGGAAAACAACAATGACTGTTCATGACACCGCCAAAGCTCCGATCATCACCGACATGCAGGTCATTCCGGTGGCCGGTCACGACGGCATGCTGCTCAACCTGAGCGGCGCCCACGGGCCGTTTTTCACCCGCAACATCGTCATCCTCAAGGACAACGCCGGCCACACCGGCGTCGGCGAAGTGCCCGGTGGCGAGCGCATTCGCCAGACCCTGGAAGACGCGCGCAATCTGGTGGTCGGCAGCCCCATCGGCACCTACCAGAAGATCCTCAATCAGGTGCGCCAGACCTTCGCCGACCGCGATGCCGGCGGCCGCGGCCTGCAAACATTCGACCTGCGCATCACCATTCACGCGGTCACCGGCCTGGAAGCCGCCCTCATCGACCTGCTCGGCCAGCACCTCGACGTGCCGGTGGCGGCGCTGCTCGGTGAAGGTCAGCAACGCGACGAAGTGAAGATGCTCGGTTATCTGTTCTACGTCGGCGATCAACACGAAACTGATCTGGCCTATCGCAGCGAACCGGACGCCGACAACGACTGGTTCCGTGTGCGCCACGAGAAAGCCATGACCGCCGAAGCAGTCGTGCGTCTGGCGGAGGCGGCGCACGCCAAGTACGGTTTCAAGGATTTCAAACTCAAGGGCGGCGTGCTCAGCGGCGATGCCGAAATCGAAGCGGTCACGGCACTGGCCGAGCGCTTCCCTGAAGCGCGAATCACCCTCGATCCGAACGGCGCATGGTCGCTGAAAGAGGCGATTCGTCTGTGCCGCGATCAGCACCACGTACTCGCCTACGCCGAAGATCCGTGCGGTGCCGAAAACGGTTATTCCGGGCGCGAAGTCATGGCTGAATTCCGCCGCGCCACCGGACTGAAAACCGCGACCAACATGATCGCCACCGACTGGCGCGAAATGGGCCACGCGATTCAGTTGCAGTCAGTGGACATCCCGCTGGCCGACCCGCACTTCTGGACCATGCAGGGCTCGGTACGCGTCGCGCAGATGTGCCACGAGTGGGGCCTGACCTGGGGCTCGCATTCCAACAACCACTTCGATATTTCCCTGGCGATGTTCACCCACGTTGCCGCTGCGGCACCGGGCGAGATCACCGCCATCGACACCCACTGGATCTGGCAGGACGGTCAGCGCCTGACCAAGGCGCCGCTGCAGATTGTCGACGGCTGCGTACAAGTGCCGCAGAAACCGGGACTGGGCGTGGAGCTGGATATGGATCAAGTGGCCAAGGCCCACGAACTGTACAAAGGCATGGGCCTCGGCGCGCGGGACGACAGCGTGGCGATGCAGTTTCTGATTCCGGGGTGGAAATTCGATAACAAGCGGCCGTGTCTGGTGCGGTGATCTAGCAGGCGCCGCTGATTTCAATTGTGGGAGTAGGAGCTGCCGAAGGCTGCGATCTTTTGATCTTCAAAACAGAATCAAAAGATCGCAGCCTTCGGCAGCTCCTACAAATCGGTTTTCAGCTTGAGATTTGCAGCAACCAGGTTTTGAACGCTTTCATCGCCACCGTTTCCGCTCGCGACTGCAACCGTGTCAGCCAGTAACTGCCGGTGGTGATCTCGATCGCAAACGGCTGGCAAATCGCATCTGCCGCCAGTTGCCGGGCGAACATCAGCGGCGGCGCCAACGCCACGCCGCCGCCCTGCAATGCGGCTTCCATCATTGCCAGCGACGAATCGAACACGATGCTTTGCGGTGGCGCGGCCTGCGTCGCCAGGCCCGCTGCGTGAAACCACTCCGGCCATTCATCGGTGCGATAGGAACGCAGCAAGGTCTGCTGCAACAGGTCCGCCGGCGAGTGCAGCTGCCGGGCAATCTCCGGCACGCACAATACCGACAACGGCGCATCGAGCAAGCGTGTCGCCTCGATGCCATGCCACGCGCCAGCACCGAAACGAATGGCGTAATCCAGTCCTTCCGCCGCCACATCCACCCGGTTGTTATTGGTCGACAGACGTAAATCTATAAGCGGATGTTTCCCCCGAAAGTCCGCCAGCCTCGGCAACAGCCAACCCACAGCAAAAGTGCCCACCGCGCCGACCGTCAACATGTCGCGATACTGCCCACCGGCCAGACGCTCGAGCATCTGCGCAATATGATCGAATGATGTGCTGAGTACCGGCAGCAAGGTTTCGCCTTCACTGGTCAGCATCAGCCCACGGGGCAGGCGTTTGAACAGGGTCAGGTTGAGTTGCGCTTCCAGGCTTTTGACCTGATGGCTCACCGCCGCTTGTGTCACGCACAACTCGACGGCAGCACGGGTAAAACTCAAATGACGTGCCGAGGCTTCAAATGCGCGCAGAGCGTTGAGCGGCAGTTGCGGTCGAATCATGCGTTGCCCCAAATTTTTCTAATGGCCCATGCGAGTTTTCATCGTTTGTCGAGATCCAGCGAAGTGCCTAAATTGGCCGCGCTGATCGGCCGCCCGATGAAAAATCACCCGCAGTGTAGCGGGATACAACAATCGACACTCATGGAGAGTGATTCAATCATGTGTTCCTTAAAACCGAGCAAGGTCTTTTCCTACAGCGCTTTCGCACTGTTCTTCGGCAGCGTTGCCTGTCATGCCGCAACGCCGACGGATGCGCAATTGCAGGCACTGGTCAGCCAAGCTGTCACCCCGGTGATGCAGCAAAACAACATCCCGGGGCTGACCGTAGCGATCACGCTGAATGGCCAGGTGCATTACTTTAATTACGGAGTCGCTGCCAAAGACACCGGGCAAAAAGTCAGTGAAAACACCCTCTTCGAAGTCGGCTCGGTGAGTAAAACCTTCACCGCCACCCTCGCCGGTTACGCCCAGGCCACAGGCAAACTCGACCTGTCGAGCAAGGCCAGCCAACTCTGGCCGGAGCTCAAGGGCAGCGCCTTCGACAACATCAGCGTGCTGCAACTGGGCACCTACAGTGCAGGCGGACTGCCGCTGCAATTCCCCGCTGACGCGGATTCTTCCGACAGGATGCTCGGCTATTACCAACAATGGAAACCGCAGTTTCCCGCCGGCAGCCATCGCCTGTATTCCAACCCGAGCCTGGGCCTGTTCGGCTACCTGACGGCGAAAAGCCTCGGCCAGCCGTTCGACCAGGCAATGACGCAAACCCTGCTGCCGAAACTCGGCCTTCAGCACACCTTCCTCAGCGTACCGTCAGCGCAGTCGAAGCTTTATGCCCAAGGCTACGACAGCGCCGACCAACCGGTACGCGTCAGCCCCGGCGCCCTCGACGCCGAAGCCTACGGCATCAAAACCAGCGCCGCCGACCTGCTGCGTTACGTCCAGGCACAGCTGAAACCGGCCAGCCTTGCGCCTGATCTGCACCAAGCCATCGCCAACACCCACATCGGTTATTACCGCGTCGGCGACATGACCCAGGGCCTGGGCTGGGAGCGCTACGCCTACCCGATCAGCCTGGAAAAACTGCAAAACGGCAACTCGACCCCCATGGCCATGGAGCCGCACAAAGTCGAGTGGCTGACTCCACCGCAAGCTGAACCAGCCAATGTGCTGTTCAATAAGACCGGTTCTACACGGGGCTTTGGCGCGTATGTGGCGTTCGTGCCGTCGCGGGATATGGGCATCGTGATTCTGGCCAACAAGAACTACCCGAATGCCGAACGGGTGAAGATTGCGCATGAGATTTTCAGTCAGTTGACCGAATAAAGATCAAAAGATCGCAGCCTGCGGCAGCTCCATTGACCGAGTGAAAACCCGATCCTGTAGGAGCCGCCGCAGGCTGCGATCTTTTTCGTTTCAGCGCTTAAAGCTGCGCCTGCAAGCGCCAGCCAATGACATCCATCAAGTCACAGCTATCGCGCAACGGAATCGCCAGCACCCGGGCGAAATCCTGCAACAGCAATGCATCTTGTCCCTTGCCCTCGTCCAGCGAAAGGCTCTCCATCAGCTGCGTCACACAGCGCAAGCGGTAAGCCGCGGTGCCGTGCAACACGTCGATGGGGGCTTCGCTGTCGATCAGCACACAGGGAATTTTGCAGTCAATCCCGGTGATCGGTATGTAACGCGCCATGGTAGAACCTCCCTGTTCAATGTTGAGTCGCCGTTGCGGGTGAATCGAGATTGTCCAGCGCGCGGTTGACCAGCAGTTCTCCGACTACCGCCAATTGCTGGATCGACAACGTCAGGCTGCGCTGCGCACCGCTCAACTCGCAGGCCAGATCGGTGGTCAGTACGTTCAGTGAGGCAAGGGTTTCGCAGGCATGGCTCAGCAGTGTCGCCGTGTCGATGTCGGGGAGAATGGTGAAAACGTGGCTAATGGGATCGGGTTGGCCGGGGTGGCGCAGACGCGGATTATTGGAGTCGAAGGAGCTTGAATCCATGGGGGATTCGGGGGGATTTGGAGTGTGTTTTTTCATTAATAAATCCTCGGGACATTTAAAGAAAAAACTGCCGAACTCACTTCCACGAGAGGGTGGCAGCTTTGCGCAGGTGTGGAAGTCCGGGGAAGCCCGAGGAACCCGGTGCACTCGAGAGTGCTCCTGCGCATAGCTGCCATAAGCAAACAATGTTGGCATAAAAACCACCAACATGTGTTTACAGGCGCAATGCGCGCTCGGGAATCACCGGACTTCCACATCCGACCACTGTGTTTTCAGCGGCCAAAAGAGGTTATCCCTCTGCGTCACAACGCACCAGTTCACCACGACCGCCGCGTCTTGCAGGAAAAATCCACTGGGTTTGAAGGGTGTTGGCGTCAGACGTTTCGGCAGGCACATGCTGCAATGACTTTCGATCAGCAGATGACTTGTGGGAGCGAGCCTTCTCGCGAATGCGCTCGATCAGTCACCTTTCAGCGCCTGAAAAACCGCTATCGCGAGCAGGCTCGCTCCCACATTTGAACTGTGCACTTCACAAAAAAATGTGGGAGCTGGTTTGCCAACTCCCACAGGAATTTTGCTTCATTCAGTCAACGCGCAATCAATCATCCGGCATCTGCGGCGGTTTGCTCGGTTTCGCCGGTTTGCTGCCCTTCGCGCCTTTGGCCGGTTCCGGCTCGGTGGCGGCAGGCGTTTGTGCGCCGGCGGCCGCAGCGGCGGCTTCTTTTTCGGCCATGGGCATGGCGTCGATGGTTTCGAAGATTTTCGCCAGGCTCAATGCCTTGGCTTCATCACCCGAGGCGGAGAGCTTGGTTTCGCCGTCCTTGCCTACCAGGAACACTTTGGGATAAGCGCCGGCGCCGAGCTTCAGCGAACGCAGCAGGGCCATGGTGTCCTGCTGGCCCATGTCCTTGCCGTCGAGCTGTCCGGACATGCTGAGGATGGTGTAGACCTTGATGTTGCGGTCGGTGACGCCCTTTTTGTTGGCCGGATCTTCCAGCGACTTCTTCAGGCTCAGCCAGACCGGGTCGACAGTGCTTTGCGCAATCACGATCAGCGGGCGGGCGCGGCCCACGTCCCCGGCCAGGGGTGAATCGCTGTCGGCGGCGAACAGGGGGCCGGCGATTGCCAGCAAGAGGGTCAGGGTCAGGGACCTGATGAGCATGCGCATCTCCTTTTGATATCCACGCACTACTGATTGCGCATCGTGGCGATTGTTCCGGCGGCGTCTGGCAAAAAGGCATTGCCCTGTCAGAAGCTTAGGTCAGGGAGCGCTTTGCGCAACATGGCAGACGTGATCATGCTGTCGATTTGCTTACCGGCCAACGGCGCACTACCGTGGCTGCTCTGCCAATGAAATGGAGTTCACCTGCATGCACATCGACTATCTGTGCAACCACCCCGGATTTATCGAAGAACTGGCCACACTCAACTTCAAGGAATGGGGTGATTTCGCGCCAGGCGACAGCATCGAAGCCCGCATCGAGTTGATGCGCTCTGCGTGTGGCAAGGGCGAGATACCCAGCGTGGTGGTGGCTTTGGAAGGCGCGGAGCTGCTCGGCGGTGCCTTGCTGATCGACAGCGATCTTGACCTGCGGCCGGAACTGACGCCGTGGCTGGCCGGGGTCTACGTCAAAGCCGAACACCGCGGCAAAGGCGTGGCTTCGCAACTGGTCAATCGAGTGGTTGAAGAAGCAGCGGCGCTGGGCGTGCCTGAGCTATATCTTTACACCGACACTTCGCAGTCACTGTATGCGCGACTGGGCTGGCAAGTAGTCGAGAAGCTGATTTATGAGGAGCTGCCGGTGGTGGTGATGAAATACGTCATTCAGCGCTAACCCGTGGTGAGGCGGCTCGCCGCAAGCTGCCGCCTCACTCCAGCGCTGAATCGAGTGCCGAGAGCAATTGCGAGGGGGCGACGGGTTGTCCACCGAGTTTGAGTTCACCGCTATCGAGATCAACTCTCAACCTCACCGACGCCCGGTCGCCAGGGTACTTGCGCAGCACCAGCTCGATGCCACTGGCGGTCTCGTCGGCGGTACCGAGCAAATCCCACAGACTCTCGCTCATATCCAGCAGCACTTTTTGCTGCTGCAGATCGACTAACCGCGGCGCGTACAGCCAATGGCTCATGCGCATCTCACGTGGCTCGACGGTGATGACGAGACGGCCTTCGCAGTGGACATAGGTTTCATTCATCGACGGATCAGAACGCCAACTTATAACCAATCAACACCAGCATCGTCGCCAGGCACGGGCGCAGGACTTCGTCGGAGATGCGTCCGGTCAGGTGGCTGCCGAGCCAGATGCCGGGCAGCGAGCCCATCAGCAGGAAGCCCAGCACGCCCCAATCCATGTTGCCCATGCTTGCGTGGCCGAGGCCGGCGACGAGGGTCAGGGGTACGGCGTGGGCGATTTCGGTGCCGACCAGGCGGCGGGTTGGCAGTAGCGGGTAGAGGATGAACAAGGCGACGGTGCCCAGTGCGCCGGCGCCGATCGAGGTCAGGGCGACCATGGTGCCGAGGATCAGACCGGTGATCACCGTCATGATATTCAGGCGCGAACCGCTCGGGTTGTAGTTGCCACCCGCGCGTTTGTGGGCGAATTCGAGCAAGCGTTTCTTGAAGAAGATTGCCAGGGCAGTGGCGAAGAGGACGAAGCCGAGCGCCTGTTTGATGATGGCGTTCATCGCGTCCGGCGCGGTGTGCAGGGTGCTGAGGAACCACAGGGTCATGGCCACGGCTGGCACGCTGCCGAGGGTCAGCCAGCCGGTGATCGCCCAGTCGATGTTCTTGTTCTTCCTGTGAACGAGGACGCCGCTGGATTTGGTGATCGCAGCGTACAGCAGATCGGTACCCACCGCCGTCGCCGGGTTGATGCCGAACCACAGCAGAATCGGCGTCATCAACGAACCGCCGCCGACACCGGTCATGCCTACGATAAACCCAACCACCAGCCCGGCAATCACCAGGCCGAAATTTGCCAATTCCATTCAAACGTCCAGAAAACGACAGGAAAATCTGGCCCGCAGCATAGCGATTTTTCTTATAACCACATATATCGATGCGGTCTATCGTTATGCCATATCGAATTCACCGCAGATCCCACAGTGGATCTTTGCGCCACAGCAAACCTGCAAGGCTCACTGCACCGGCAGGAAATTCAAGAACAGCAGACTCTGCGCGTAATTCAGGCCGATCCTGCGATAGCGCTCATCGAGCATCTGCGTGAGCAGATCCAGGCGCGCGACGATTTTGCTGAATTCGGTGGCGAAGCTGAGATTGCTGCCCTCCTCCGAGATTTCGTTGGAGAACAGCAACGGCTGACCTTCCTTGTTTTGTCGTTGCGACAAAATCCACATGGCTTTTTCGATGTTGCGCGCGGCGTTGTGCACGAACGTCGGGTTGATCGCGTCGGTCATGTAGAACTCGGTGCGATTGCCGTGGGCGGTAACCAGCATGCTGCCGATCGCATAGATGAAGGCGCCGACGCGGTCGCCGAGGAATTCCGGACTCATCGCATAGCTCAGCGCCGCCAGGTCCTTGCGCCCGCCCAGCACGGGCAACGGCTGCTGTTGCTCGACAGCGAGACGCACCTGTTTCACGGCGGCGTTGACGGTGAGGAAACCGGATTTGCGCAGTTCTTCCGGGTTGCGCAGGTAAAGCTTGCCCATCAATCGATAGAGGCTGTCGAGGTTATCGCGCATCGCCAGGGTGGCCATGCGGTCGACGCTGGTCTGCAGAAATTCCTGCGGCTGCCCTTCACGTATCTGATTGAAAAATCCATTGCCGTTCTGGTGGCTGCAGCCGCTGAGCAACAGCGACAACAGGCAGGCCAGCAGCAGGCACGGGCGGCGGTGAGCGGCGGTGATCAGGGCAAAAACACTCGGCATGAAGTCTCGGACAGGCACATTCCTGTGCGGCGGGGGTCACCGCATCCTGGCCATGCATAGAGCCGCCGATTGCGAAAAAGTGCAGTGCCCGGGCGGTGAGCCGACCTTCGGCGCTTTTCGCCATATCAATTAGTCGGACTTTATATTTGCCAACAGCGGTAAATCCGCTATAAATCTTCTCTCTCGACTCAAATAGCATGACTAGTGACATGTAGGAGCTGCCGAAGGCTGCGATCTTTTGATCTTGCTTCTAAAAATCAAGATCAAGATCAAGATCAAAAGATCGCAGCCTTCGGCAGCTCCTACGGTCAATGCGAAAACAACAACAAAAAGGAAGGTCAACCATGCTTCAATCCCGTCACCTGCTCTCCGGCCTCGGACTGTCCCTGATGATCGCTACCCTTTCCGCCAACGCGGCGGGCCTGACCGCTGAACACAAAGCTTTCGGCAAAACCAATGACGGCACGCCTGTCGAACAGTACATCCTGCGCAACAGCCACGGCATGCAAGCCACCGTGATCACCTACGGCGCGACCCTGCAAGCGCTGAAAGTCGCTGACAAACACGGCAAGTTCGACGACATCGTCTTGGGTTTTGACGATGTGCAGGGCTATCAGAAAGGCACCGCGTACTTCGGCGCGACCATCGGCCGCTTCGGCAACCGCCTGGCCGAAGGTGCTTTCGAACTCGATGGCAAGCGCTATCAAGTGCCGCAGAACGACAAATCCAACGCTCTGCACGGCGGCCCCGAAGGTTTCGACAAGAAAGTCTGGAAGGCCAAGGAAACCAAGGACAAGGATTCGGTGGGCGTAACCCTGACCTACCTGTCGGCCGACGGCGAGATGGGCTTCCCGGGGAATCTGACCACCGAAGTCACCTATCGCCTGACCGACAACAACGAGCTGCGCATCGACTACAAGGCCAGCACCGACAAACCGACCGTGCTCAACCTGACCAACCACAGTTACTTCAACCTGGCCGGCGCCGGCAATGGCGATATTCTCAAGCAAGTCGCCATGATCAACTCCAGCCGTTACACGCCGGTCACCGCGAAACTGATCCCGACCGGCGAGTTGGCGCCCGTGGCCGGCACGCCGATGGACTTCAGCAAACCGACGGCAATCGGCACGCACATCAAGGCTGATCATCCGCAGCTGAAATTCGCCGAGCCGAAACAGGGCGGCTTCGATTTCAACTGGGCACTGGACACCAAGGGCGATGTCAGCAAGCTCGCCACCGAAGTCAGCGACCCGCAATCCGGACGCGTCCTGCAACTGTTCACCAGCGAGCCGGGCGTGCAGTTCTACACCAGCAACTTCCTCGACGGCACGGTCAAGGGCAAGGGCGGCAAGGTCTATCCACACTGGGGCGCGTTCACCCTCGAGACCCAGCACTACCCGGATTCGCCGAACCAGCCGGATTTCCCGAGCACGCGGCTTGATCCGGGGCAGACTTATGCCCACAGCGTGATCCTCAAGTTCTCCGCCAAGTAACCTGCCATGCACCCCCTGTGGCGAGGGGATTCATCCCCGTTGGGATGCGAAGCAGCCCCGATCCTGCAACACGCGTTGTATCAGACAGCGTTCTATTGCAGGTTTTTGGGGCTGCTTCGCAGCCCAGCGGGGATAAATCCCCTCGCCACAAATCCCCGCCACAAGATCCCCTGACCACAGCTGATCCGGTTTCATGCTTGACTCCCCCTTCCTTCCGGGAACCCTTGCTCTATCCTGCTGCCCACTAAAGATATCGACTCTTTAAGGCAGGAGGTTTGAATGCGTACCCTTGAGTTGGCCGGCGTGCAGGTTCCCGTGATTGGCCAAGGCACCTGGCGCATGGGCGAGGATCGTTCGGCGCATAGCCGTGAAGTGGCGGCGCTGCGCAGCGGAATCGAGCTAGGCATGACCCTGATCGACACCGCCGAGATGTACGCCGAGGGCGGTGCCGAAACGGTGGTCGGCGAAGCCATTGCCGGTCTGCGCGATCAAGTCTTTCTGGTCAGCAAGGTCTACCCGCACAACGCCAGCCGCCAGGGCATCCCGCAAGCCTGCGAGCGCAGTTTGCGTCGGCTCGGCACCGACTACATCGATCTGTATCTGCTGCACTGGCGCGGTCAGTATCCGCTGGAGGAAACCGTCGAAGCCTTCGAGCGTCTGCGCGAGGACGGCAAGATCGGCCGTTGGGGCGTGTCGAATTTCGATGTCGACGACCTCGAAGAACTGTCCAGCTCGGCCTGCGCCACCAATCAGGTGTTGTACAACCTCGAGGAGCGCGGCATCGAATTCGATTTGCTGCCGTGGTGCCAACACCAGCGCCTGCCATTGATGGCGTACTGTCCGATCGGCCAGGGCGGCGCGATGCTCGCCGAGCCGGTTCTGCAGGACATTGCCAGTCGCTACAACGCCACCCCGGCGCAGATTTCACTGGCGTGGCTCCTGCGCCAGGACGGCGTGATTGCGATTCCCAAAGCTGTGCGCCCCGAGCATGTGCAACTCAATGCCGAGGCGGCCCGGTTGCAACTGGACGCCGGGGATCTGGCGGCGCTGGACAAAGTGTTCCCGGCGCCTCAACGCAAGCAGCGGCTGGCCATGGTCTGAGCTGCCGACTGCGAGGGCTTCGCCATGAGAAGCACAGATCTGCACGACCCGTACAACCTGCAACGTTTCGTGCAGGCGCAGGACCCGGTGTTCGAACGGGTCCAGCGTGAACTCGAGACAGGCCGCAAGCGCAGCCACTGGATGTGGTTCGTCTTCCCGCAGTTCGCCGGATTGGGCGGCAGCGAAATGGCCCGACGCTTCGCCATCGGTTCAGCCGAGGAAGCCCAGGCCTATCTCGCCCACGAGCTGCTCGGGGCGCGGCTGCGCACCTGCACGCAACTGGTGCTGAATGTGCCGCAGCGCTCGATTGCAGAAATGTTTGGCCATCCCGATGACCTGAAATTTCATTCTTCGATGACCCTGTTCGCCCAGTTCAGCGCCGAGGACAGTCTGTTCCATCAGGCGCTGGAGCGGTACTTCCACGGCATTCTCGATGAATGGACGCTGCAACTGCTCGACTCAAAACAGGCCCAGTTGCCCACCGATCAGGGTTGAGAAGTCGTCGTCGACAAATGGCAGAATCGCATCCGCCACTGGTTGCAGCTGGCGGGTGATGTAGTGGTCGTAGTCGATGGCGGCGCGGCGTACCTCCAGCGGCTCCGGGCCGGCCAGGGTGATGACGTAGCTGATCCAGCCGCCGTTCTGATACTGCCGGGGCCGACCCTGCTCGGCGTTGTAGTCATCGGCCAGCCGCGCGGCGCGGACGTGCGGCGGTACGTTGCGTTCGTAATCGTCGAGAGTGCGGCGCAGACGTTTGCGGTAGATCAGCCGGTCGTCGAACTCGCCGGCGAGGGTCTTGCGCACGTAATCGCGCACGTAATCCTGGTACGGCTTGCGCTGGAAGATCCGCTCATACAGTCCTTGCTGGAATTGCCGAGCCAGCAGCGACCAGTCGGTGCGCACGGTTTCCAGGCCTTTGTAGACCATTTCTTCGCTGCCATCGGCGCGGGTGACCAGTCCGGCGTAGCGCTTCTTGCTGCCCTCCTCGGCGCCGCGAATCGTCGGCATCAGGAAGCGCTTGTAGTGAATCTCGAACTGCAATTCCAGCGCGCTTTCCAGCCCATATTCCTCGCGCACATGCGTGCGCCACCAATCGTTGACGTGCTTGACCAGCGCATGGCCGATCTGCGCTGCTTCATCCTGACCGTGCAGACTGCGCAGCCAGACGAAGGTTGAATCGGTGTCGCCGTAAATGACGGCGTGGCCCTGTTCTTCGATCAACTGGCGAGTGCGCAACATGATTTCGTGGCCGCGCAAGGTGATCGACGAGGCCAGCCGGGTATCGAAAAAACGGCAACCGCTGGAGCCGAGCACGCCGTAGAAGGCGTTCATGATGATCTTCAGCGCCTGGGACAGCGGCGCGTTGTGCTCGCGCTTGGCGGTTTCGCGCCCTTCGGCCACCCGCGCCACGATGGACGGCAGACAATGGCGGGTGCGCGAGAAGCGTGCGCCACGAAAACCCGCTACCGAGTCAGCGTCGTCCGGGTGTTGCAGGCCCTCGATCAAGCCCACCGGGTCGATCAGAAAGGTGCGAATGATCGACGGGTAGAGGCTTTTGTAATCGAGGACCAACACCGATTCGTAAAGTCCCGGGCGTGAATCCATGACAAAACCGCCGGGGCTGGCCTGCGGTGGATTGGTGCCCAGATTGGGCGCAACGAAGCCCTGGCGATGCATCAACGGCATGTACAAATGGGTGAACGCTGCGACCGAACCGCCGCTGCGGTCGGCCGGCAAACCGGTAACGCTGGCGCGCTCAAGCAGGAACGTCAGCAGTTCGGTCTTGGCGAAGATCCGCGTGACCAGTTCGCAGTCCTTGAGGTTGTATTTGGCCAGCGCTGGCTTGTCCTCGGCGAACATGCGGTTGATCTCGTCCATGCGCTGGTACGGATTGTTGATCGCTTTGCCTTCGCCGAGCAGGGTCTGCGCGACGTTTTCCAGGCTGAACGAGGGAAAACTCCAGGTCGCCGAACGCAACGACTCGATGCCATCGATGATCAGCCGCCCCGCTGCCGAGGCGAAGTAGTGATTGCGGCTGCCGTGCTCGCGCCACTGCATTTCTTCGCCGCCACGACCGATCTTCAGCGGTACGCCAAGACGCCGTGCGTGTTCATGGAGGATGCGCAAATCGAACTGCACGACGTTCCAGCCAATGATCGCGTCGGGGTCGTGGCGGGCGAACCAGTCGTTGAGCTTCTTGAGAATGAGCGTGCGCGAATCGCAGTATTCGAGGTCGAAATCGACAATGCTGGCATCGCCATTCGGCGCGCCGAGCATGTACACCTGGCGCTCGCCACAGCCTTCCAGCGCGATGGAATACAGCTCGCCGTTTTCGGTGGTCTCGATGTCGAGTGAGACCAAGCGCAGTTTCGGCCGGTAATCGGGGTCGGGTTTCAGCTGGGCGTTGATCAGTACGCCGTCAGGATCCGGGGTGCCGCCAAACAGCACCGGCGCGGTGATGAAGCGCTCCATCAGATAGCGTTCCGGAGGACGCACGTCGGCTTCAAAGACGTCGACGCCGGCGCGGTTCATCGCGGTTTCGAGGCGCATCAACTGGCCGTGCTGCTGGCAATACAGACCGAGCACCGGACGATGCTGAAAATCGAGCAAGGCCAACGGTCGCAGTTCCACGTTCTTTTCGTCGTGCAGCAGACGCTCGGCCGCTTCTCGCTGTGCGGCAGGAATAAACGCGACCGACGGCTGATGCGCCAGACGCACGCGGCGCGGCCCGGCGTCCGTTGCCAGCCAGAACTCGACTTCGGTGCCGACCGGCGTATCGCGCCAATGCCGGGTCAGAACGAAGCCCTGCTGTAAATCCACCACTGCGACCTCAACGTTTCAATCAGAACGCCATTCTACGCAGCATTTGTGGCTAGGGATTTATCTGTGGCGAGGGGATTTATCCCCGCTGGCCGCGAAGCGGCCCCGCTTTTAATGAAAGGGCCTGCTGCGCAGGCCAACAAGGATAAATCCCCTAACCACAGATGCTTCATTTACCGATACAAAGATGTTTTTTCCGGCAAATGGCGTTTTTTGCACGCTAACTGCCGCTTTGCCACCTTGCTCTGCGCGGCTGCGTCTACGATGCTTGATGAACAACGACAACACCTGAGTAACCGCCATGAAGACCGTCGCCCAACTGCTCAAGCTCAAAGATCAGAAAAATC
Organism: Pseudomonas sp. AC083; assembly: GCF_979253165.1. Lineage (NCBI taxonomy): Bacteria > Pseudomonadati > Pseudomonadota > Gammaproteobacteria > Pseudomonadales > Pseudomonadaceae > Pseudomonas > Pseudomonas sp. AC083. The sequence continues at coordinate 199,750 of NZ_CEEDDH010000002.1, read as the reverse complement.
AGGAAGTGCACCAGATCAAACCCGATCACATGGTGCTCGAAGCGCTGATGAAGATGGCCGAGAAAAACGTCGGCGCCTTGCTGGTGGTCGAAGACGACAAAGTGGTCGGCATCATCAGCGAGCGTGACTATGCACGCAAACTGGTGCTGCACGGGCGCTCTTCGGTGGGCACGCCAGTGCGCGACATCATGGTCAAGGACGTGATTACCGTGGATACCCGGCAAACCGTCGACACCTGCCTGGGGATCATGTCGGACAAACGCCTGCGCCACTTGCCGGTGGTCGAGGACGGCCAGTTGATCGGCCTGTTGTCGATCGGCGACCTGGTGAAGGAAGCGATTGCCGAACAGGCCGAGCTGATCAAACAGCTGGAGCAGTACATTCGCGGCGAATGAGCCCACCGCCGTGCCCCCCTTGTGGGAGCGAGCCTGCTCGCGAATGCGCCAGGTCAGTGATGATCGTTCCCACGCTCTGCGTGGGAATGCAGCCCGGGACGCTCCGCGTCCCTCTAAAGCCGAACGCGGAGCGTCCGTTGAGGCATTCCCACGCAGAGCGTGGGAACGATCGCGCCTGTCAGGCCGGCCAATGCCGCTCAAAGACCGGTGCCAGCACCGGGTGCCGGTCGATCCTTTGCAGCCACGCATAAAAGCCCGGGCGGGTCCGGCGCAGGTGTTCGCGGCTGCCGGCCCAGCGGCTTACCACGGCCGCCAGCACATCCAGCGCGCCGGGCGTTTCGTCATCCAGATACAGCTCCCCGGAAAACTGATCGGCAAACACCTCCCAACTGAAGTGCAGGCGCTGGCGCGTGCCGGCGATCAGGTTTTGCCGTGCGTTCTCGTCGGGCGTGCTCAGCCAGCGCTCGGGGTAATCGATGATGCCGACCGCCGCGTAGCAATTGCTGACGATATAGGCGAGGCCGCGAATCGCCTGATCACGATCGGCAGCCTTGCTCGGCAGCAGGCCGGACTTGGGAAACGTCAGGCCCAGGTGAATCAGGATCGCCGCGCTTTCAGTCATGGCGCTGCCGTCGGGCAGTTGCAGGGTCGGTATCTGTTTCAGCGGATTGAGTTTGCCCAGCGCCTCGTCGGCCTCGGCGCTGGCTTCGGTATCAATGAAGCGATAGGCGATCTGGCACAACTCCAGTGCCGCCTCGACGGCAGCCGCGCCGGAATTCTTGTGCCCGTAGAGCTGGTACATGTCCGTTCCCCCGATAAGGCCTTTGCACAGGGTAGATGGCTGGCTGGCCTGACGTAGAAAATTCTGCAAATGTGTCGTGATTGGCACGTTTTTCCCATGCACTGCCGACTTGCGAAATCAACCTTCGCCAATCAGCGCTGGCGGTGCCCATCCCGCACCAAGAGCATTCATCGAACGCTATCCGCGTTCTTGTAAGGTGCGACAGCGAACCAAAAGTTCGCCTGTCCGAGCTGGCAATAAGGAGTTCACCCGTGAATCTTCAAATGCTCCGCCGTACGACATACCCCATTCACTCGCAAATCCAGCCCCAAGTTCAGCCGAGCCTATTCAGCCTGGCGCGTTTCTCCTTTATTACCTGAAACCCAATGCACACTTTGCGTGCCTGGCGATCGAGCGATCGCCGGGCGCCAAGTGTTATTTATTTTTTAAATACAGCAATTAATAAAAGGCACAACAACAAGATTGTCGAACAATGACTTTGCGTCATTGAAGTTGCACCAAAAGCGCACGCCCGAATGTGATGCAGTTAACCAAAACTCCAGAATCAAAAATAAGGAACATGTCCTGTGAACCGCTGAATGACTGACCTGCACCAAATCGATTCGCTACGCACCGATAGGTGCTAAGCCTGATCACCGAGCAGCCGCTCTATCCCGCCGATTGGCGTGATACAGCGTTCCCTCTGACTCGCTCTGGAAAAAGCCCTTCTGCGAGGACTTGAGGACCGCTTCGCGCCGAATAAACAGTGGGCGAAACTGAAACTTATATAAATGCGACATCAGTAACACCGAAGATTTGCGTTCAACCCGTTTCAGCAACATCTGGCACACCTGTTGCAAACTGTAACAAACCTGAGACAGCTCACGTCTCCACACAACAACAAGCCACGGAATGGATAATGAACAATCGATATAGATGCTACTAAGCCACTAAGTTTGTCCGAGGCCGTTTAAACAGATAGTCCAACTATCGGCCCGCGTACACCTTGAAGAAAGTTACACCTACTCACTCGAACATCAGCCATATGTTCGGACGGCACCTTATTGCCCTTCATCTGACCCGAGGGAGCTTTAATGAACGATGCGGTAAAGCACAAAACCCTGCCGGGGCCGTTGCGGCAAGCACCGGTCCCGCCGGCAATGGGCAGGCCGGCGTTTACAGCCAATACGTCACGACCCGGCGGGTTGAACAAACCACAGTTGCTCTTGCTGATCGCCGTGTCGGCGCTGATACACGGCGGCGCGTGGTGGTTCTTCCATCAGGCGCGTCCTGAGCCACTGCCGACGCCGCCGGAAATCCCGGAAATGACCGTCGAGCTGACCAGCCCGACGCCTCCGGCCCCACCGACACCGGAACCACCACCGCCGCCCCCGCCTCCACCGCCGCCGGAGCCTGAGCAGCCGGTGGAGGACGAGGACGCGGTCAAGCCGCCGCCCAAACCGGTGGAGAAGCCCAAGCCAATCGAAAAACCCAAACCGGTCGAGAAACCCAAACCGGTGAAGAAAGTCGAGCCACCGAAAGCGCCGCCGGCCCCGGCGCAACCTGCCGCACCTGCGGCGCCGACAACACCAAGCGCACCACCGGCACCACCTGCTGCGCCCGCTCCGGTCAAGGAATCGGCGGCGATTTCCGGCCTGGCCAGCCTTGGCAACCCGCCGCCGGAATACCCGTCGCTGGCGCTGCGCCGCAATTGGGAAGGCAGCGTGGTGCTGCGCATTCAGGTGCTGGCCAGCGGCCGTGCCGGCAGCGTGACGGTGACCAAGTCCAGCGGCAAGCCGCAACTGGATGAGGCGGCCGTCGCGGCGGTGAAGAACTGGAAATTTATTCCGGCCAAGCGCGGTGACACGCCGATCGACGGCTTCGCCACCCAGACCATCGATTTCAAATTGCCGCAATGACGGCGCAACCGACTCATTACTGATTAACGCAAGCGAGGTGTAGCCATGAACGATTCACTGTCTTCGATGATTGTCCCCGGTGTGCTCTGGGGTCTGGTGCTGTTTTCCGTGGTCAGTTGGGCGATCCTGCTGGTCAAGTCGGCCCAGTACCTGCGCCAGAAAGCGCAGAACAAGCAGTTCGCCAAAGCCTTCTGGAGCGCGCCGGACCTGCTTACCGCCGCTGAACACGCCAGCCAGTATCCGGGCTCGCTGGCGCGCATCGCCAGCAGCGGTTTCGAAGCCCTGCTGGTGGAAGAGTCGCCGCGCACCACGCAGCAACTGGCGCACACCATCAACCGTTCCGATCGCCTGGAACGCAACCTGCGCCAGCAGATCCAGAAAGAACGTCGCTCCCTGGAAAACGGCCAGGCGATTCTCGCCAGTATCGGCAGCACCGCGCCGTTCATTGGTCTATTCGGCACCGTGTGGGGAATCATGGAAGCCCTGCAAAGCATTGGCGAAACCGGCTCGGCCAGCCTTGAAGCGGTCGCCGGGCCTATCGGCCACGCGCTGATCGCCACCGGCGTGGGCATCGCCGTCGCGGTGCCGGCGGTGCTGATCTACAACTTCTTTCTGCGTCGGCTGAAACTCGCCTCGGCGGACATGGACGACTTCGCCCACGACTTCGACGCCCTCGCTTCGCGCAGTGCGTTTTCCATCAGCCGCCAGGCCATTGCCAGCAAAAGCACCAGCGCCGTGCGGGAGGCCAGCTGATGTCCTTCTCCACTCAAGACAGCGATGAAGTGCTCAGCGAAATGAACGTCACGCCGCTGGTCGACGTGATGCTCGTGCTGCTGGTGGTGTTCATTGTCACCGCGCCGCTGATGACCAACGCGATCAAGGTCAACCTGCCGAAAACCGACGCCGTCGCCCCTGCCGAAAAGAAAGACCCGGTGGTGGTCAGCGTCGATCAGGACGGCAAGTTCTATCTGGCCAAGACCGAGCTGGCCCCGGAATCCCTCGAGGCCAGCCTCAAGGAGGTCAAGGCCAAAGACGCCGAAGTGCGTGTGCAATTGCAGGCCGATGCCGCCGTCAATTACGGCCAGGTGGCCAAGGCCATGGCATCGATCGAACGCTCCGGCATCAGCAAGATTTCGGTGATGACCACCCACTGACGACGGTGCCGGGCGGCTGTTGAAAGCATCCGCCCGGCACCGCTGAAAAAAGAAATCCCGTCGCACCCGGCCGACCGAAAAAACGCTACGCGTCTTCGGAGGGGATCGGCTTGCTTGAAGAAAGTGGTTTTCCGCGCGCGGTATCACCGGAAGCGGAGCAATGAGCGGCTCACAAGGCCAATTCGATAACGTCTGAAAATCGGAAACAACCATGCTGATGAACACTCCACGCTTCACGCTCAAACCTTTGGTGGCAACCATGTCTCGCCACCGTTTCGTTCCGCTGTATCTGGTGGCCATGGGGATGGGCGCCGGGACCGTGCAAGCGGCCGAGGACGACAACAGCGCCACCCCGGCAGCCGCTGTGGTGGCGGCGCCGACCACGCAACTGCAACGGGTCGAAGTGACCGGGTCGGCGATTCGCCGGGTCGATGCGGAAACGGCGGTGCCGATCACCATCCTCAAGGCTGAGGAACTGCGCAAACAAGGCGTGACCACCACCGCCGAACTGGTCCAGCGCATCACCGGCAGCCAGTCGATCAACAACAGCGCCGGCTCCGTCGGCGCGGCAACGGGCGGTGCGTCGTTTGCCGACATGCGCGGCATCGGCGCGAACAAGACGCTGGTGCTGCTCAATGGTCGACGCCTGGCCAATAACGCCCTGTCGGGGACCAACTCGGCCGGCGGCGCGGTGGACCTGAACATGATCCCGTTCGCCGCCATCGAACGCGTGGAAGTGCTGCGCGACGGCGCCTCGGCCCTGTACGGCACCGACGCCATCGGCGGTGTGATCAACTTCATCACCAAGAAATCCCTTACCGACGGCGCGTTGACCCTCGGTGGCGAAACGCCGACCCACAGCGGTGGCGGCGCGACCAAAGACATGAGCGCCAGTTGGGGTTACGGCGATCTGGAAGAAGACCGCTTCAACGTCCTCGGCGTGTTCAACTACAACAAGCAGCAGAACCTCGACGCCAACGACCGCTCCTTCGCCACCGACTACGCGCCCGGTCGCGGTCTCGATCAGACCTCCGGCACCGCGTTCCCCGGCAACTACAGCCAGAACGGCAACGCCACCAACCCGTTGGCCAACAGCAACTGCAACGGCCCCAACCTGATCGCCCGCGACGGCTTGTGCCGCTTCAGCACCCGTGAATTCATCGACCTGGTGCCACAGACCGAGAAGACCTCGTTCTTCGGCAAGACCACTGCCAAGCTCGGCGATGATCACAACGCCAACCTCGAATATTTCTGGTCGCGCAACAACAACGCCGTCGCCGTCGGCCCGGCGCCACTGACTGGTCTGAGCCTGGATTCCTCGTCGCCTTACTACCCCGGCAACGGCATCACCCCGGCGCCGACCGATTTCGCCCTCGACCCGACGCAGCCGGTCGACGTCAACTGGCGCGAGACTGCCGCCGGCCCGCGTGAATCGAAAGACCAGAACACCAGCCAGCGCTTTCTGCTGAGCTTCGATGGTCTGGTTGGCGGCTGGGATTACAACGTCGGCGCCTCGTACAACCAGAACAAAATCGTCTCCAGCGTCACCAGTGGTTATGTCAGCGACCAGGCGATGATTGACGGCCTGGCCAGCGGTCTGCTCAACCCGTTCGGCCCGCAGACCGCTGCCGGCCAGCAGTACATCGACGCCGCCGCGTACCACGGCGCCTACTCCACAGCCGTGGGCCGCGTTGCCGGTTTCGATGGCCGCGTCAGCCGTGAAATCGGCGACTGGTTCGGCGCAGGTCCGTCCGGTCTGGCGCTGGGCGGCGAGTACCGCAAGGAGAAATTCCATCAGGACTTCGAGTCGTTCGCCGGCGACATCCAGAGCCTCGGCATCGACCCGGCCGGTAGCGTCGAAGGTGATCGCAGCGTCAAGGCCGCCTATGCCGAACTCAACGTGCCGGTGCTCGACAGCCTTGAATTGTCCGCCGCTGTGCGCCACGACAAATACAGCGACTTCGGCAGCACCACCAATCCGAAATACTCGTTCCGTTATCAGCCGTTGAAAGAGCTGGTGGTGCGTGGCGCCTACAGCGAAGGTTTCCGCGCGCCGTCGCTGTACGAGCTGTATTCGCCGCGCAGCATCACCTTCACCCAGGGTTTCTACAACGATCCGGTGCTGTGTACCGGCGGTGTGGTGCAACCGGGCGGCAACGGCGGGCGCGATTGCGGTCAGCAGTTCCTCAACCAGATTGGCGGCAACGAGGATCTGGCCCCGGAGAAGGCGCGGAACGTGACGTTGGGCTTCGTCTACCAGCCGATCAGCAATCTGTCGGTGGGTCTGGATTTCTGGTGGATTCACATCTCCAACCAGATCCAGCCGTTCCCGGAATCCACCGTGTTCGATCAGGCCGGATCCTACCCGGACCGCTTCGTGCGCAACGCCGACGGCACGCTCAACTACATCGTCACCGGCAACGCCAACCTCGGCATCGTCGAGACCAACGGTGTCGACGTGTCGCTCGACTATCGCTTTCCGAACACGCCGTACGGTCAGTTCGGTCTCGGCCTGCAAGGCACCTATGTCGACGAGTACGACTTCCAGAGCACCATCAAAGGCCCGTTCACCGACAAGGTCGGCGACTTTCAGGGTGACGGCGTGATCGCGCGCTGGAAGCACAACCTCACCGGCAGCTGGAGCCTGGGTGCGGCGCGGGCAGCGCTGACCAACCGCTTCACCACCGGTTACAACGACTATGACCGCGACACCCATTCGCGCGTGGCCTCGTATTCGGTGTGGGATCTGTCAGCCGGTTACACCTTCAACAAGGTGCTCGACGTTGATGCCGGGATGAAGAACGTGTTCGACCGCAACCCGCCGTTCTCCAACCAGGCCTACAACTTCCAGAGCGGCTATGACCCGCGCTACACCGACCCGCTGGGCCGGACATTGTTTGCGCGCATGACTTACCACTTCTAACCCCAAATAAAACGCATCCCTCTGTGGGAGCGAGCCTTTGTGGTGAAGGGATTTATCCCCGATGGGGTGCGAAGCGCCCCCAGGACCTGCCAACGCGGAGCATCAGAAGTACCGCATGCATTGATCTTGCGACTGCTGCGCAGCCGATCGGGGATAAATCCCCTCGCCACAAGGGCTCGCTCCCACATTGGGTCCGTGGACTTTCAGGGATTTTCAGGAGTGACTTCATGAGTTTTTTGCGCAACATGGCTGGCCTGCTGCTCGGCAGTGCGCTGCTGTGCACTGGCACTTCGGCACTGGCCGCCGGCAGTCACGCGCTGACGGTGTACGGCGAGGCGCCGAAGTATCCGGCCGGCTTCAAGCATTTCGATTTTGTTAACCCCGACGCGCCCAAGGGCGGTTCGCTCAGCCGTGCGTCGATGGAGATCGGTCAGTACAACTACATCACGCCGTATGCCGATCAGGGCATTTCGGTGGTGCAAGTCAATGACTGGGTCTACGCGCCGCTGGCGTTCCGTTCGCTGGATGAGCCCTACACGGTTTACGCTCTGGTTGCGCAGCAGATCGAGCGCGATCCCGAAGGTTTTTGGGTGCGCTTCACCCTCAACCCCAAGGCACGCTTTGCCGACGGCACGCCGATCACCGCCGAAGACGTGCGCTACACCTTCAACCTGCTGATGACCAAGGGCAGCCTGAGTTATCGCCAGCAATATGCCGACGTGCAGGACGTGCTGGTCGAAGGTCCACGCCAGGTCCGTTTCACCTTCAAGAACAACCTCAATCGCACCCTCGCGCTGGATCTGGCGACGCTGCGCGTGCTGCCCGAGCACTGGTGGAAAACCCGCGACTTCGCCAACGGCGGCGGCTTCGAGCCACCGCTGGGCAGCGGGCCATACCGGGTGAGCAAGGTCGACGCCGGGCGCAGCATCAGTTTCCAGCGTGACCCGGACTGGTGGGGCAAGGACCTGCCGGTCAGTCGCGGCATGTACAACTTCGACAGCCTGACGGTGAATTTCTACGGCGACACCGACGTCGCTCGCCAACTGTTGCAGGCCGGCGCGTTCGACTACAACCGCGAGTTTTCTTCCTCGGGTTACGTGGTTGGCTACGACAGCCCGGCCCTGCGCGACGGGCGCTTGCAAAAAGCCATTCTGGCGCCGCACAAACCCACCGCCGCCCAAGGTTTTGTGTTCAACCTGCAAAACCCGATCTTCCAGGACCGCCGCGTGCGCGAGGCGATCAGCCTGCTCTGGGATTTCGAGTGGACCAACAAACAGATGATGCGCGGCTTCTACGTGCGTCAGAACAGCTTCTGGCCCAAGAGTGAAATGGCCGCCAGCGCCCTGCCCGATGCCGAGGAATTGAAGATCCTCGAACCGTTGCGCGGCAAGGTCCCTGACGAGGTGTTCACCACGGTCTATGAAGCGCCGAAAACCGATGGCAGCGGCTACATCCGCGACAAGCAATTGCAAGCGCTGAAGCTGCTCGCCGAAGCCGGTTGGACGGCGAAAAAAAATCGTCTGGTCAACGCCGCCGGCGAGCCGCTGGAATTCACCTTTCTCGATGGTCAGGGCGGCTTCGATCGCATGCTGCTGCCGTTCAAACGCACCCTCGCGCAGATCGGCATCACGCTCAATCTGCGCCGCATCGATTCAGCGCAATACATCAACCGTCTCAACGCCCGCGATTACGACATGATCGTCTGCGCTTTCCCGCGCAGTGGCGATCCGATCGTCTCGCCGGGCCGCGAGTTGTACAGCCTGTATGGCTCGCAAAGTGCCACGCAAGTCGGCAGCTCGAACGCGATGGTGCTGGCCGATCCAGCGGTCGATCAATTGCTCGACGGGCTGGTCCAGGCCAACAGCCGCGAAGCCATGGTGCATTACGCCCGCGCCCTCGACCGGGTGCTGCAATGGGGTTACTACATGATTCCCAACTACTACTCCAAAGGCACGCCGACGGTGTATCAGAACCGCTTCGGCATGCCCGCCGTGCAACCTTCGTATGACGAGGGCCTCAACACTTGGTGGGAAGTCTCGGCCAGGCCGCTGACGACTCAGCAGATGAGCGCTCAGCTTGCGGGAGGCCAGTGACATGCTGCGTTATCTGAGTCGCCGTTTGCTGCTGATCATCCCCACGCTGTTGTGCATTCTGGTGGTGAATTTTCTTATCGTGCAGTCCGCGCCCGGCGGCCCGGTGGAACAAGCCATCGCCCGCCTGCAAGGCTTTGGCGGGCACAGCATGGGCGGTGGCGGCGAAGTCGCGGCGGTCGGCGGTGCCGGGCGCAGCAGCCGTGGGCTGGACCCGGCGCTGATCGAGGAAATCAAACGCCATTACGGCTTCGACAAACCGCTGCACGAACGCCTGTGGCTGCTGCTGAAAAACTACGCACAACTGGATATGGGCAACAGTTTCTTTCGCGGCGCCAAGGTCACCGACCTGATCGTGCAGAAGCTGCCGGTGTCGCTGTCGCTGGGCTTGTGGGCGACGCTGATCACCTACCTGATTTCAATCCCGCTGGGCATTCGCAAGGCAATCAGTAACGGCAGCGCCTTCGATGTCTGGAGCAGCACCGCGATCATCGTCGGTTATGCGATGCCAGCGTTTCTCTTCGCCATTCTGTTGATCGTGGTATTCGCCGGCGGCAGCTACGTCAACTGGTTTCCGGTGCAGGGACTGGTGTCGGACAACTTCGACAGCCTCAGCACATTGGGCAAGGTCGGCGACTACCTCTGGCACCTCGTACTGCCAGTCACGGCGCTGGTAATCGGCGGCTTTGCCACGCTGACGATCCTGACCAAAAACAGCTTTCTCAACGAGATCAGCCGGCAGTACGTGATCACCGCACGAGCCAAGGGCCTGACCGAGAGGCGCGTGCTTTACGGCCACGTGTTTCGCAACGCCATGCTGCTGGTGGTCGCCGGCGTGCCGTCGGCGCTGATCGAAGTGTTTTTCGCCGGCTCCCTGCTGATTGAAACCATTTTCAATCTCGACGGCCTCGGGCGCATGAGCTACGAAGCGGCGGTGTCGCGCGACTATCCGGTGGTGTTTGGCGCGCTGTTTCTGTTCACCCTGTTCGGCCTGCTGATCAAGCTGATCGGCGACCTCTGCTACACCCTGCTCGACCCGCGCATCGATTTCTCGGCGAGGACTGCCTGATGTTCACACTGTCGCCTCTGGGCCAGCGCCGCGTCGCGCAATTCAAGGCCAACCGCCGTGGGCGCTGGTCGCTGTGGCTGTTTATCGGCCTGTGCCTGATCTGCCTCGGTGGCGAGCTGATCGCCAATGACAAGCCGCTGGTGATCCGCTACCACGACGCCTTTTACTTTCCGATCCTCAGCGATTACCTGGAAACCGATTTCGGCGGCCAGCTGCCGTTTCAACCGGATTACGCCAGCAACTACGTACACAAGCTGATCGAGGATCAGGGCGGCTGGATGCTGTTTCCGCCGATCCCGTTCAGCTACGACACGGTCAACTACGACCTCACCGAACCGGCGCCCAGCCCGCCGTCTTCGAGCAATTGGCTGGGCACCGACGATCAGGCTCGCGATGTTCTGGCGCGGGTTATTTTCGGCACGCGGATCTCGATTCTGTTCGCGCTGATCCTCACCGCCATCAGCGCGTTGATCGGCATTCTCGCCGGGGCCTTGCAGGGCTACTACGGCGGCTGGGTCGACTTGCTCGGGCAGCGTGTACTGGAAATCTGGTCGGGGCTGCCGGTGCTGTATCTGCTGATCATTCTGTCCGGCTTCGTCTCGCCGAGTTTCTGGTGGTTGCTGGGGATCATGGCGCTGTTTTCCTGGCTGGCGCTGGTCGATGTGGTGCGCGCCGAGTTCCTCCGTGGACGCAATCTCGAATACGTGAAAGCCGCGCGGGCGCTGGGCCTGACCGACAGCGAACTGATGCGCCGGCACATTCTGCCCAACGCCATGACTTCCACCCTAACCTACCTGCCGTTCATTCTCACCGGCGCCATCGCCACCCTGACCGCGCTGGATTTTCTCGGCTTTGGCATGCCCGCCGGCACCGCGTCGCTGGGCGAGTTGATCGGCCAGGCCAAACGCAATCTGCAGGCACCGTGGCTGGGGCTGACAGCGTTTTTTGCCCTGGCGCTGATCCTGTCTTTGCTGGTTTTCATCGGTGAAGCGTGCCGAGATGCCTTTGATCCGAGGAGCTGACATGCAAGACCATTTAATCGAGATCCGCGACCTGCGCGTCGCCTTCGCGGGGCAGGAAGTGGTGCACGGTGTGAACCTGGATATCCGCCGTGGCGAGTGTCTGGCGCTGGTCGGTGAATCCGGCTCGGGCAAGTCGGTGACGGCGCATTCGATTCTGCGTCTGTTGCCGGGCAAGAACGTCAGCAGCAGCGGCGCGATTCGCTACAACGGCGTGGATTTGCTGCACGCCAGCGAACAGCAGATGCGTGGTCTGCGCGGCAATCGCATTGCGATGATATTCCAGGAGCCGATGACCTCGCTGAACCCGCTGCACACGGTGGAAAAACAGATCAGCGAAGTGCTGGAAATCCACAAGGGCCTCAAGGGCCGCGCCGCCCGCACGCGGACTCTGGAGCTGCTCGAGCTGGTGGGTATTCGCCAGCCGTCGCAGCGTTTGAAAGCCTATCCGCATCAGCTTTCCGGTGGTCAGCGGCAACGGGTGATGATCGCCATGGCGCTGGCCAACGAGCCGGAATTGTTGATTGCCGACGAACCGACCACAGCGCTGGACGTGACCGTACAGCAGAAGATTCTTGAACTGCTGATCGAACTGCAGCAGCGCCTCGGCATGTCGCTGTTGCTGATCAGCCACGACCTCAATCTGGTGCGCCGGATCGCTCAGCGCGTGTGCGTTATGCGTCAAGGCGAGATCGTTGAACAGGCCGATTGCGAGACGCTATTCCAGGCGCCGCAACATCCTTACAGCCGCTTGTTGATCGAGGCTGAACCGAGCGGCGCGCCAGTGCCCAGTGAGTACGAGCACAACCTGCTGGAAGTGGATGATTTGAAGGTGTGGTTTCCCCTGCCGAAAAAACTCTTCAGCCGTCAGCAGGATTACATCAAAGCGGTGGACGGGGTCAGTTTCACCCTGCAACGCGGCAAGACGTTGGGCATCGTCGGCGAGTCGGGTTCGGGCAAGTCGACGCTGGGCCAGGCGATCCTGCGACTGGTCGAATCAGAGGGCAATATCCGTTTTGGCAACAAGCAGTTGAGCCTGCTCAATCAGCGCCTGATGCGCCCGCTGCGCCGGCAGATCCAGGTGGTGTTTCAGGACCCGTTCGGCAGCCTCAGCCCGCGCATGTCGGTGCAGCAGATCATTGCCGAAGGCTTGCTGACCCACGGCATCGGCAGCGAGGCCGAGCGCGAGGCAGCGGTGATTCGCGTGCTGGAGGAAGTCGGCCTCGACCCGCAAAGCCGCCATCGTTACCCCCACGAGTTTTCCGGCGGCCAGCGCCAGCGCATCTCCATCGCCCGCGCACTGGTGCTGGAACCGGCGCTGATCCTGCTCGACGAACCGACCTCGGCCCTGGATCGCACGGTGCAGAAGCAAGTGGTGGAATTGTTGCGCCAGTTGCAGATCAGGCATGGGCTGACGTACCTGTTCATCAGCCATGACCTGGCGGTGGTGCATGCGCTGGCGCATGACTTGATGGTGATCAAGGACGGCAAGGTGGTTGAACAAGGCTCGTCGCGGGAGATTTTCGCTGCGCCGAAACATCCGTACACCCAAGAGTTACTGAAAGCCTCGGCCCTCAAGCCTTACAGAGAGCCTTGTGGGAGCGAGCCTGCTCGCGAATGCGCTGCGTCAGTCACATAAGTGCTGACTGACCCGACGCCTTCGCGAGCAGGCTCGCTCCCACAGGTTTGATCGGTGGTGTTTGAAATTTATTTTTCCGGCACTGCATCCAATCGCCTCCGCCACGGGTAGTCCCTGTAACAGCCCACTCTGGTGCTGTCAGCGCCCTACCCTTTTCGGAGAATCATCGGATGAACATCACCCAGCTGATTGGCTTCACCGGTTTGCTCGCCTTCACCGCGACCACCTTCGCCCAGAGCAGTTATCCCGACGCGATCAAGGTGCCGGACGGGCACAAGATTGCCCTGGAAACCACCGGGGTTGGCGAGATCACCTACGAATGCCGCGACAAGCCCAATATGGCCGGGCAGACCGAGTGGACCTTTGTCGGCCCGAAAGCGGTGCTCAATGATCGCAGCGGCAAACAGGTCGGCACCTATTTCGGCCCGCCAGCGACCTGGCAAGCCAAGGACGGTTCGAAAGTCACCGGCACACAACTCGCCGTGGCACCGTCGAGCCCGGGCAACCTGCCCTATCAACTGGTCAAGGCCAATCCGGCCGAGGGCAAAGGCGCGATGACCGGGGTCAGCTATATCCAGCGTGTCGCGCTCAAGGGCGGCGTCGCGCCGGGCAGTGAGTGCACCATGGCAAACAAGGGCAAGCAGGAAGTGGTGAAGTACCAGGCGGATTATATTTTCTGGGCGGCTAACTGATATTCAGAAGCAGTGCACAATCCTGTGGGAGCGAGCCTGCTCGCTCCCACAGGGAACAATGCGTCTGGATGTTTGGGAAATGTGAGCTAGATTGCACCCCATGCCTTTAGCCGAATCCGTTTTCGATTACGAAGCCCGCCTCGCCGCCTGTGCCCGGGGCGAGCGCGCGGCTTTGCGCGATTTGTATGTGCAGGAAGGCCCGCGCCTGCTCGGCGTGGCCAAGCGGCTGGTGCGCGATACGGCGCTGGCGGAGGACATTGTGCATGAGGCATTCATCAAGATCTGGCACGGCGCCGCCGGGTTCGATCCGGCGCGCGGTTCGGCGCGGGGCTGGATGTTCAGCGTGACCCGGCATCTGGCGTTGAATCAGTTGCGCAAGCAAAGTCGGGAAACGCCGTTCAGCGAAGAACATGAGGCAGCGGCGCCTGATGAGTCGGTCGATGTTCACTCGGCGCGCATTCATCGCTGCCTTGAGCAGCTGGAACCGCAGCGGCGCAGCTGCATCCTCCACGCCTACGTCGACGGTTACAGCCACGCGCAGATTTCCGCGCGCCTCGACACGCCGCTGGGCACGGTCAAAGCGTGGATCAAGCGCAGCCTCAATGCTTTGCGGGAGTGCATGGGATGACCGGCGAATCAGCGCAGGAACGGGATGAACTGGCCGGTGAATATGTACTCGGGACCTTGTCATTCGAGCAGCGCATCGAGGTGCAACGGCGCCTGCCGAACGATCCCGAATTGCGTGCAGCGGTGGATGCCTGGGAGCGGCGTCTGCTGGAGCTGACCGATCTGGCCGAACCTCAGCAACCCTCGGCGCAGTTATGGCCACGTATCGAGCGCAGTCTCGAACGGCTGACGGTGAAGAAACCGCTAACCTCGTGGCGGAATCTGCTGCCGCTGTGGCGCGGCTTGAGCGCGGCCGGGCTGGCGGCGACATTGATCCTCGGCACGATGCTGCTGACCCAGACTGCGCCGAAACCGAGTTATCTGGTGGTGCTGGTGACGCCGCAGGACAAGGCGCCGGGCTGGGTGATTCAGGCGAGCAATGCGCGGGAGATCCAGTTGATTCCGCTGGGCGTGGTCGAGGTGCCGGCGGACAAGGCGCTGGAGTTCTGGACCAAGGCTGACGGCTGGTCGGGACCGGTGTCGTTGGGGCTGGTAAAGCCGGGGCAGGCTTTGTCGGTGCCGCTGGACAAACTGCCGCCGCTGCAACCCAACCAGCTGTTTGAGCTGACCCTGGAAGGCGCCAATGGCTCGCCGATTGGCAAACCGACCGGGCCGATTCAGGCGATCGGGCGGGCGGTGAAAGTGCTCTGAGGCTCTGCTACGCGGTTGTCCGCAACCATCATCGACGTCGATGTTCACCATCACGGCAATGAAGTTCTCATAAAAAATCCCGGGCGTAACATCAGCTCCATACCAACCAACAACACCCCGGAGCACACCATCATGAAACGCCAGACTCTTCTCAGCATCGCTTTCTCGGTTTTCGCAGTTAACGCTTTCGCCGCCACCCCGGCGCACACCATGATCGCCGAAGGCGGTTCGGACAAGCTG
This sequence comes from Pseudomonas sp. AC083, assembly GCF_979253165.1. Classification (NCBI taxonomy): domain Bacteria; kingdom Pseudomonadati; phylum Pseudomonadota; class Gammaproteobacteria; order Pseudomonadales; family Pseudomonadaceae; genus Pseudomonas; species Pseudomonas sp. AC083. The sequence continues at coordinate 184,512 of NZ_CEEDDH010000002.1, read as the reverse complement.
ATCGAAAGCCGTCTGGCTGAAGGCGGCTCGGATCGTCTGATCGAACGCCGCGTTGCCGAAGGTGGCTCGGATCGTCTGATCGAACGCCGCGTTGCCGAAGGTGGTTCGGATCGTCTGATCGAACGCCGTGTTGCTGAAGGTGGTTCGGATCGTCTGATCGAACGCCGTGTTGCCGAAGGTGGTTCGGATCGTCTGATCGAACGCCGTGTTGCCTGATGCATGACTGCAAGCGCAACACCGCAGAGAAACCCGGCTCCCGCAGCCGGGTTTTTTATGTCTGTCTGATTTATCCGGCCTTCGCCATGCAGCGCTTGTAACGCTCGTCCACGCGCTTGGCGAACCAGGCAGTGGTGAGTTTGCGGGTGATCTTCGGACTCTGCAGCACAATCCCCGGCAATACCGCGCGCGGTAACGCCTTGCCTTCGGCCCGCTCCGCCAGTTCGAACACGCGCTGATAGAGCTTGGTCTCTTCGAATTCCAGGGTTTTGCCTTTCTCCAATTGATCGCGAATCGTCGGGTTGCGCATGCCCAGCGACTTGCCGAGGGTGCGCACCGCCAGTTCGGTACTGCCGGGCATGATCGAGTCGTAGCGAATCAGGTCGCCGTCCAGGGTCAGCGGGATGCCGGAAGCGCGGCTGACCGCATTCTGAAACGCGGCATTGCGGCTGGCGTACCAGCCGGCGTTGAAATCGGCGAAGCGATACAGCGGCTCGCGGTAATTTACCGGGTAGCCGAGTAAGTGGGCGATGCCGAAATACATGCCGCCGCGCCGGCTGAACACTTCACGACGAATCGTGCCGTCCACCGGGTACGGATAATCCTTGGCGTGCTCCTCGGCGAATTCGATGCTGACCTGCATCGGCCCGCCGGTGTGCACCGGGTTAAAGCCGCCGAACAACGTGCGGCCCATCGGCACCATGCCGATGAAGTCGTCGAAAATCGCGCTCAGCTCTTTTTCACTGCGCGCCGCATTCAGACGTTCGCTGTAGCTCTTGCCGTTGGGCGAGCGCACTTGCAGAGCGCCGCTGACAAGCAGGCTGGGGATGTGCACCTTGGCGGCGCGGCGGTCGATTTCGTCGCGGGCGATCTTGCCCAGGCCGGGCACCGTCGGGTCAGCCTGGAAAGTGGACTCCTGCTCGGCCACAGCCAGTACCGAACACAGATTCTGCGTGGTGGTGCTGATGCCTTGTGCGGCAAACGCAGCGTAGATGTCCGTGGCCCAGCCCTGACGGTCGGCAGTTTTCGCCGGCAACAGCCGAACAATTTCAGCCTTCACTTCGGCCGGCGGACGCGGCGCCGGTTCGTTGCTGCGCTGGCTGGCGCAACCGGCGAGCAGCAGCACGGCGCCGAGAGTAATGAGTAATCGCATGTTGCTCCATCCAATCAAATTAGCCAGACCACCATACACAACCCGCGTAGGAGCTGCCGAAGGCTGCGATCTTTTGATCTTGATGTTGACCTTGATCTGCAAAAAGCAAGATCAAAAGATCGCAGCCTGCGGCAGCTCCTACGCGCTGATGACAAACTGATTGCAAAACGTTACTGCGAAACCCTATCATTCGCGCCTGGAGTCGCATTAGCGCAAGGAGTTCCGCGCCGCCCTTATTTTTTCATTGGCCGCTCGCCTCCAGGTATCCGACATGCCCGCTTCTGCTCGACTCGGCGCTCCGTTCCGCCCGACTTTGCTTGCTCTGCTGTGCTCCCTGACCGTCACCGCCCACGCCGCTGAAGACAACAGCAAAGCGCTGGTGCTCGACGACGTCAACGTCAATGCCCAGGCCCCTGCATCCAACGCCCTGCCCCCGGTCTATGCTGGCGGTCAGGTCGCGCGCGGCGGCCAGTTGGGCGTGCTCGGCAATCAGGACATGATGGACGTGCCGTTCAGCGCAGCGTCCTACACCGAGCAATTGATCCAGGATCAGCAGGCGGAAAACGTCGCCGATGTGCTGCTCAACGATTCCTCGGTGCGTCAGGCCTCGGGGTTCTCCAACCAGGCGCAGGTCTTCATGATTCGCGGCCTGCCGCTCAATGGCGATGATATTTCCTATAACGGCCTGTACGGCGTGCTGCCCCGTCAGATCATTTCCACCGACGCGCTGGAGCGCGTGGAAGTGTTCAAAGGCCCCAACGCCTTCATCAACGGCGTGACCCCGACCGGTTCCGGCATCGGCGGCGGCGTCAACCTGCAACCCAAGCGCGCCGGCGACGTGCCGCTGCGCCGTTACACCACCGACATCAACAGCGAAGGCCGCATCGGTCATCACTTCGATATCGGCCAGCGTTTTGGCGAAGACAACCGCTTCGGCGCGCGAGTCAACCTGTCGCAGCGCGAAGGCGACACCGGCATCGATCACGAGAACCAGCGCTCGAAACTGTTCGCCATCGGCCTGGATTATCGCGGCGATGCGCTGCGGGTGTCCGGCGACTTTGCCTATCAGAAGGAACGCGTCAACGGCGGCCGCAGCTCGGTCAACCTCGGCACCGCCACGCACATCCCGGACGCGCCATCGGCGGACACCAACTACGCGCCGAAGTGGGGCTACACCGACATCGAAGACACCTTCGGCATGCTCCGCGCCGAGTACGACCTCAACGACAACTGGACCGCCTACGCCGCCGGTGGCGCCAAGCACACCCGCGAAGTCGGCCGGTACAACTCGACCACGCTGGTCGGCAACAGCGGCGCGTCGTTCACCACTGGCTCGTTCGTCCCGCATGATGAGGACAACACCAGCGTCATGGCCGGCCTCAACGGCAAATTCAACACCGGCCCGGTCAGCCACAAGCTGAATTTCGGCCTGACCGGGATCTGGGCCGAGCAGCGCAGTGCCTATGACTTCGACCTGACCCGCTACTCGAACAACATCTACCATCCGATCACTCCTCCGGCACCGGTCGGCAATTTCTCTGGCGGCGATCTCAACGATCCGGGCGTCGTCGGCAAGACCTTCAACCGCAGCGTGGCGATCTCCGACACCCTCGGTTTCTTCGATGATCGCCTATTGGTCACCGCCGGTCTGCGTCGTCAGCAACTGGTGGTGCAGGGTTACAGCTACGCCAGCTACGGCAGCGGCCCGCGATCGTCGAGCTACGACGAATCGATCACCACGCCGGTGTACGGCATCGTGTTCAAGCCGTGGGAGCATGTGTCGTTCTACGCCAACCATATCGAAGGCCTGGCCCAGGGGCCGACCTCGCCGACCAGCTCCGGCGGTTTCCGCGTCACCAACGGCAACGAAGTCTACGCACCGAAACGCTCCAAGCAGACCGAACTGGGCGTGAAAGTCGACATGGGCACCTACGGCGCGAGCCTGGGCGTTTATCGCATCGAACAGCCGAGCGACGGCTACTGCGAAATCAACAGCGCTACCACTTGCACCTACGTGCGCGAAGGCGAGCAGATCAACAAAGGCGTGGAGATGAACGTGTTCGGCGAGCCGATCGACGGCCTGCGCCTGATCAGCGGCCTGACGCTGATGGATACCGAACTGAAAAACACCCTCAACGGCGCCAACGACGGTAACCACGCCATCGGCGTACCGACCTTCCAGTTCAACGCTGGCGTGGATTGGGACGTGCCGGGCCTGCAAGGCGTTGCGCTGAATGCGCGGATGCTGCGCACAGGCGGGCAATACGCCGACGCGGCGAACAACCTCAGCCTGCCAACGTGGAACCGCTTCGATGCCGGCGCGCGCTATGCGTTCAAGGTCTCGGAGAAGGACGTGACCGTGCGGTTCGGCGTCGAGAACGTGGCGAACAAGAAGTACTGGGAATCGGCTCAGGGCGGCTACCTGACCCAGGGCGAACCGCGAGTGGCGAAGTTGTCGGGGACCATCGACTTCTAAGCGTGATTGCGTCGTAAAAAAGGCCCCGCAGCTTCACGGTTGCGGGGCCTTTTTGGTTTTTGTGGTGTTTGACCGGACGCTTCGCGAGCAGGCTCGCTCCCACAGGGGTTATGCGATGCGGCTTAGATCCCGGCGAGTGCCAGATCCATCGCAAAGTAAGTGAAGATCAGATCCGCGCCGGCACGCTTGATTGCGCCAAGGCTTTCGCGGACCACGCGATCCTCATCGATCGCACCGGCCTGGGCGCCGAACTTGATCATCGCGTACTCGCCGCTGACCTGATACGCCGCCAGTGGCAGGTTCGAGGCCTGGCGGATGTCGCGGATGATGTCGAGGTAGGCGCCGGCCGGTTTGACCATCAGCGCATCGGCACCTTCCTGCTCGTCGAGCAACGATTCGCGCAGGGCTTCGCGGCGGTTCATCGGGTTCATCTGATAGCTTTTGCGGTCGCCCTTGAGCGCGCTGCCGCCAGCCTCGCGGAACGGGCCGTACAGTGCCGAAGCGAATTTGGTCGAGTAGGCCATGATCGGAATCTGCGTGAAGCCGGCAGCGTCGAGCGCCTGGCGAATCGCGCGCACCTGGCCGTCCATTGCTGCCGAGGGCGCAATCACGTCAGCCCCGGCGCGGGCGGCGGCCACGGCTTGCTTGCCGAGATTGATCAGAGTCTGGTCGTTGTCGATTTCGTGGTTGTGCATCACACCGCAATGGCCGTGATCGGTGTACTCGCAGAAGCAGGTGTCGGACATCACGATCATTTCCGGCACGGCGTCCTTGGCAATGCGCGACATGCGCGAGACCAGACCGTCTTCGCGCCAGGTGTCGCTGCCATTGGCGTCCAGATGATGGGACACGCCAAAGGTCATCACCGACTTGATGCCGGCACGGGCATAGCGCTCGATTTCGCTGGCCAGTTTGCGCTCGGGAATGCGCTGCACGCCGGGCATGCTGGTGATCGGCACGAAGTCGTCGATCTCTTCCTCGACGAAGATCGGCAGGACCAGATCGTTCAGGCTGAACTCGGTTTCCTGGAACAGACTGCGCAGGCTCGCATTGCGGCGCAGACGGCGGGGACGTGCTTCGGGGAACTGACTGGACATGGGGCCTTTCCTGAAAACAGCGGATGAGACGAAAGTCGTAGGGGACGAAGCTTATGCCTTGCGGCGGGTGCGGGACAAACCTGGATCAATCAAGAGAGCGTTACCGCAGGTGCAACAATCCCTGTAGGAGCTGCCGAAGGCTGCGATCTCTTGATCTTGTTTTTTGGGATCAAAGTCAAAAGATCGCAGCCTTCGGCAGCTCCTACAGGTGGCACGCGGTGAGTCAGGAAGGAATAGTCAGGCCGCGGATGACTGCCGGGCGAGCAAGAAACCGCTCCAGCACTCGGGTGACGTTGGGGAAATTCTGAATGCCGACCAGATCCCCGGCCTCATAGAAGCCAAGCAGATTGCGCACCCACGGGAACGTGGCGATGTCAGCGATGGTGTAGCGCTCGCCCATGATCCAGTCGCGGCCTTCGAGGCGGGTGTTGAGTACATTCAGCAGGCGTTTGCTCTCCTCGACATAACGATCACGCGGGCGCTTGTCCTCGTAATCCTTACCGGCAAATTTGTTGAAGAAACCGAGCTGGCCGAACATCGGGCCGATGCCGCCCATCTGCCACATCAGCCATTGGATGGTCTCGTAGCGCAGCGCGCCTTCCTGAGCGAGCAACTGGCCGCTCTTGTCGGCGAGATAAATCAGGATCGCGCCGGATTCGAACAACGGCAGCGGTTTGTCTTCAGGGCCATGCGGGTCGAGGATCGCCGGGATCTTGTTGTTCGGGTTCAGCGAAAGAAATTCCGCCGAGGTCTGGTCGTTGGTGTCGAAACCGACGCGGTGCGGCTCGTACGGCAGGCCGATCTCTTCGAGCATGATCGACACTTTGACGCCGTTGGGGGTCGGCAGGGAGTAGAGCTGAATCCAGTCCGGGTACTGCGCCGGCCATTTCTGAGTAATCGAGAATGCAGACAGATCGGTCATTGGAAGCATCCAGTCACAAATTGAAAAACCGATCATAAAGTAGGCCTGCCGCTGCGCCTACACGAACCGTAACATCCTGTCGCTAACCTGCCTGCATGCCCGCAAAGGTTGCCGCTAGAGTGCTGCGCACTGGCCTGGAACGAACCAAACGGCGTTACAGGACTCTGAGTTATGCCTTTCTCGCAGAGGAAGCTGTTCATGACAGGGAAACACCCGGTGCTGGGAGCCCGCGGTGCCAAGGTTTGTCAGCCTTAACCGATTTTGCTGAAGAACCCTCGAATTGATGACGAATCTGATGAGTTTCGCCAAACGTTTCAAACATCGCGCGTACGTGGCCCTGCCCTCCCTGCTGGCAGTCAGCGCGCTTTTTCTGTCCCTCGAATCCAGCGAAAGCCGCGCACAACCGGCGGACGGCACGCAGACGCTGGTGTTCCTGCGCCACGCGGAGAAACCCGAGGGCGGCCTCGGCCAGCTCAACTGCCAGGGCCTGAACCGCGCCATCGACCTGTCGACGCTGCTGCCGGAAAAATTCGGCAAGGCTGATTACGTGTTCGCCGCCAACCCGACGCGCAACGTCGAGGAAGGCGAGCTGGACAATTCCTACAGCTACATTCGTCCGCTGATGACCATCAGCCCGGCCGCGATCAAGCTCGGCCTGCCGGTGAACATCGAGTTCTCCGCCAACGACACCAGCGATCTGGCCCGCGAGCTGCTGGACGAGAAGTACCACAACTCGACGATCTACACCGCCTGGTCTCACGGTTATCTGCCGGAGCTGATCAACAAGGTCGCCGGCAATGCGGTGGGCGAGCGGCAGAAAATCACCGATGACTGGGCCGGCGATGACTTCGACTCGCTGTATGTGCTGACCCTGAAGTGGCACAACGGCAAGGCCAGTCTGCAGAGTCATAGCTACAAGCAGGGACTGGATAACGGCAAGGACACCTGCCCGACCTGAGTTTTGTAGCGCCTGATATTGCGTCTTCGCGAGCAGGCTCGCTCCCACAGGGGAACGCATTTCAACTGTGGGAGCGAGCCTGCTCGCGAAGAGGCCAGTCGCTTGCGCCTCAAGCCTTCTGGCTCACCCGCCCACGCAAATACTCGATCACCGCCTGACGCTCTCCGGCAAACTCGATCCGCCCGCCCTTCTTCTCGCGCTGGAACACATACATCGGGTCGTAATACTCACGCAGCAAACCCTCGATCCAGCCGCGATGCAGATCCACCGCGCCGCTGCGGCCCTGTTCGGCCAGCGCCTGCTCCATCAACACCAGCATCCGCGAGTGGCGCTCACCGCCGAGGCGTTTCTGTACGTTGTTGAGGCTTTCCAGCAGACGTTCGGAGAACAAGGCAAAACCGTTTTCACCGTGCACCGAGGCGAACTCCGCCGACAGATCGATGACGTAATCACGCAGGATCCGTTCGACACGATCCTCGAAACGATCTTCCAGCCAGACCATCGGGTATTGCTGCATGCCCTGATACAGCGGCAACGGCAAGGCGCAACTGCCGACCACACGGCTCTCGTCTTCGAGCACAAACTGCTCGATCCCGGCATCGCGTTTCTTCAGAAAGTCGATGGCCAGGCGATTCTCGAAATCGATGTTCGACGGCTGCCCGGTGGCACGTTTGCCGAAACTGGAGCCGCGATGGTTGGCGTGGCCTTCCAGATCCACACCGTTGCGCAACTGCACCAGCACTTCGGTCTTGCCGGTGCCGGTCATGCCGCCCAGCAAAACAAAATCACACTGCGCGATGGCCTGCTCAAGGGTGTCGATCAAAAAGCTGCGCATCGCCTTGTAGCCGCCGCCGACGCGCGGATAGTCGATGCCCGCCTCGTCGCGCAGCCACTGCTGGGTGATCTGCGAGCGCAGACCGCCGCGAAAACAATACAGATAACCATCGGGATGAGCCCGGGCGAAGTCGGCCCAGGCCTGGATGCGCTCGGCCTTGACCGAGCCGGACACCATTTGATGGCCCAGCTCGATTGCCGCCTGCTGGCCATGCTGCTTGTAGCAGGTGCCGATCTTCTGCCGTTCCAGATCATTCATCAGCGGCAGATTGACCACGCCGGGGAACGAGCCTTTGTGAAACTCGACCGGCGCGCGGGCATCCATCATTGGCCGGTCGTTGAGGAAAATATCGCGGTAGTCGGTGCAGTCGCGGAGCATCAAATCACCTCGACCGCGTTCGTCTGTCGCTCAACCAGTTCGCCGATCGGCGCAAGGCTCAGGCCGAGTTCGGCGGCGACGCCGAGGAACTCGTCATTGCCTTCAGGCGTGACCGCAATCAGCAGACCGCCGCTGGTCTGCGGATCGCACAGCACGCGTTTGTGCAACTCCTGCACGCGGCCAACCTTGCTCGAATAGCTGTCGAAGTTGCGCAGCGTACCGCCCGGCACGCAGCCCTGATCGAGGTAGTACTCGACGCTGTCCAGACGCGGCACGCGGTCGTAGGCGATGCGCGCGGTCAACTGGCTGCCATCGGCCATTTCCACCAGATGCCCGAGCAGGCCGAAACCGGTGACGTCAGTCATCGCGGTGACGCCGGCGAGTTTGCCGAAACGGCTGCCAGGCTTGTTCAACGTACACATCCAATCGCGGGCGACACCGACGTCGGCGGCGCGCAACTTGCCCTTCTTTTCCGCAGTGGTGAGGATGCCGATGCCCAGCGGTTTGGTCAGGTACAACAGGCAACCGACGGTGGCGGTGTCGTTGCGTTTCATGTGGCGCTTTTCCACAAGCCCGGTGACGGCGAGGCCGAAGATCGGCTCCGGCGCATCGATCGAATGCCCCCCCGCCAACGGAATGCCCGCCGCGTCGCACACCGAGCGACCGCCACGAATCACTTCCCGCGCCACTTCCGGCGCCAGCACATTCACCGGCCAGCCGAGAATCGCGATCGCCATCAACGGATCGCCGCCCATCGCGTAGATGTCGCTGATCGCATTGGTTGCGGCAATGCGGCCGAAGTCGAACGGGTCATCGACAATCGGCATGAAAAAATCGGTGGTCGACACCACCCCGCGCTCGGCATCGATCGCATACACCGCCGCGTCATCGCGCGATGCGTTGCCGACCCAGAGTTTCGGATCGAGGTTCTGTGCGCCGCTGCCGGCGAGGATCACTTCCAGCACCTGTGGGGAAATCTTGCAGCCACAACCGGCGCCATGGCTGTATTGGGTCAGACGAATCGGCTCGCTCATGGGAGAGTCTCTGGCAATGAATGGGGCGGATTCTAGCAGAGCGTGGTGGAGCGTTTCTGTCGGGTGCATGCCGGGCGCGGCCTATTTGCCTCGTCTTCAGAAGAAAATCGGTTACAGGTTGAGAATCCGTTCCAGGGACACCAGCACTTCCTCAGTGATGGCATTCAGGCGGATCGTGTAGATCGTGTAGGCAACCGTCAGCACGACGGCGGCCATGGCCCAAGGCGTCCACAACGGCCATGTCCGCTTGATCCGGTAGTTGCGTGGCGCGACGTTTTTCAGCGGATCGGTCAGGCGCGCGGGCGTCTCGCCACGCAGTGGGCGCAGCAAGCCATGCAGTTGTTCGATGATCTTCTGTATTTCGTCATCGCCCTTGGCATGGGCGCCGTATTTGCCCTTGAGGCCGGAGATCAGGCACTGGTACATGAACTCCAGCACGTGCTGGTACCGGGCGGCTTCGGGGATCATGTTGTTCATGACGGTGAAGAATTTTTCGCCGCCCTGGGTTTCCCCGTGGAACTGACTGAGCAACGAGCGTGCGCTCCAACTCGAGAGCCGACCCCAAGTGGTGCGCATGACCACTTCGTCAATCAACAGGCACAGGCTGTAGGAATAGGCCTTGAGCATGCCGGCGTCGTAGTCGAGCTGGCTGACTTCTTCCATGATCGTGGTGATCTGGTTGCTGACGCTTTGGTACAGCGCAGGTACGTCGTCGTGCTGGTCCAGACGGCGCAGGCGAATGACCAGACCGATCAGCGGCGTGGCGGCATCGCACAGCGGGTTCCAGGCCACACCGCGTATGTCGAATTCAGGATCTGCTAGCAGCAAGGTTGGCTTGGGCTTGACTTGTTGCTCGGGCAGGTCCGGTTCAGCGTTGCTGGTGTCCTGTTGCGAATAGTCGAAGAGCGGATTACTGGCGTCTGCCGCCGGCGCATTTTCGGTGGGTATGTAATCGGGCATCTTTTTTACTCCTTCTTATCCAGAACGGTAATTCCGGCTGCGGGATTACCGGTCAGTGGCCCCCAAACTCGCCACTACTCTGCTGGATTCGCCGATGGTAGCGGACGCGTTCGAGAATCCGTTCAACGCCGGCAGGGTTTGGTCACTGTTGTGATTTGTCTTCGGTGGCTTGTCCTAGAAAGCCATCAAACATCTGCCTGCTGGCATTTAATTGCTGCTGCTCCGCTGCTGATATGCGGCGGTACTGCGGTGAAGGCTGTCGCTTCGGGGTGTCTTTGGGAAGGTCAAACCGGCGCATCCATTGATTGCTGGTGCGCTCGTTGAGCCTCACTTCGCCAGCAATCGAGCCGTAATGCAGTGAACCGATGTTGCTGACCCGCAATGGCTTGAGCACTTCGTTGACCATCACATACAGTTCAGGACGCGGGTCAACGCTGGCCTTACCCAAGGCAGGCCAGTCCCCAGCACGAAAGATCGTGCCCCATTCGTAAGGCAAGACGCCGATGCGTACGTCGTTGAGTTGTTCGAGCAAGTCCGCAGTTGTGCCTAATTTGCTTACCCAATGGTGGGCGATAAAGGTGTACCAATTGAGGTTGGTATAGCCGGTGCGCCACTTTTGATTGCCGCAGGGAATGCACAAATCTGCCCCCCGATACTCTTGTATGAGTTCATATTCAATGTGTTGATAATTTTCCCACTCGAAACTGTGTTGAACGCCTAGTCCGGCGGCGCCGTGCAGCGGACGTAAAATATTGCAAAGATCGAGCATTAGGGTGTCGAATCTTTTCTTACCGGGGCCCTTAAGCTCTTCTACGGGAAGGTAGAGTCTGACAGTTGTCATCGAGCCATGAACCTTTTCGTACCACCCTGCAGGCGAGCAAACATCAAACATATACGCGCCGACTTTTTCAAACCCCTTGCCGGATGACCACATAAGTGCAGCCGACTCTGATAGTCCATCCGACTGTATATACGCAATGCAGTCCTGCTTGTTTTGCGGGTTGAAGGCTCTCTCAATCATGACCTCTCCCCCCGTATAACCCCACACCAATTTTTCACCGAAATACGTGCAATAGAGTTCAAAAGCCTGAGCAATATGTTTTCTCCGCACAGGAAGATAAGCATCGACCAAATGAAAAACCGCGACCATCCCGACTTGTAAAACCGGCTTCTCTTCATCGTCCTCATCAACAATGGTGAAGTCCCAGCGATGAGCATCGAAGTCTTTGAAAAATGTCTCTTCATTCATGATGGGTCTCCGGCGCATCTTCCCAGAACACATAATTGTGGATGGTGGTCTGCTGGTGCTGCTGACGTTGGTTCCATTCGGTCCACCGGGCTTGGGCCTCCTGCTCGTCCGCGACTAAAGTCGAATGTGAAGGCCCTGTATTGAGATGTGCAAAGGCTGGCATGGCGGCTCCAGTCCCTAAACCGCCACCCGCCAGAAGTCGCTTGGTGACAGCACTGATGAAAGGCTTGAAGCGGATCGAATGTCCGCCCGCATTTGCGACCAGAGCAGTTGCTTCAGCCGCAGCAGTAGCGGGCGCGGCCGCCATGGATGTCATCGCCGCGCCAATCGCCACAAAGGGTGCGGCCAAAGTGATTTCAATGCCTGCAACAGCTCGTCGATTCTCAGCCTGTATCGCTCGTTCATCCGGCGCTGCTGTCATCACTGGCGTTCCAAGTGCTACGAACTGGTTTTCCAATCTGAGCCGCGCTGCCGCATGTTCTGCATCTATGCGGCCAACCAGCAGCTTGTGCCTGGCCGCTGCGGCGCGCGACGCCAAGCTAGTGACTTGCGCGACCGGACGGTAGACTGGCTCACTGGCCGAGGAGCGGACCCACTCACGCCACTTTTGTTTATCGCTTGAGTCGCAATTTCTGGTCTCAAGGAGCCTCAGCTTCTGATACCCCCCTGCAATATCCGCGTATGCGGTCTGTTGATCACGAGTTAGCCTGTCCCCCGGAAACTTCATCTCAATCACCGATGCCAAATTACCTTGACTGTATTGCGACACCCCTGGGTTTCCGAACGATTTAAGACGTAGGACATCAGGTATACGCAGCAATCCACGAGGTTTTTTTTGTCCATCAATCCAGAGTGCACCGTCACTCGTCGAAGGCGTGGGTGACAAAAGTTGTTCAAGATCCGTTTTGCTCAACAGATCGGTTTCAACGCGCATGCTTGCAAGTTGTTCAAAGTGACGGTTGCGCAACTGTTGATACTGCGAAAGCGGAAAACTGCTTGGCCGATGAGGCTCGCGCTTGCTCATGATCGGTTGCGGTGGACTTTTGCTCATATCAAAGCCGACTTCACCGCAGTAAGGAAAGTGATACTTGAACGCTTCGTTATCACACCGCACTAACTGCGAGACGGTGCGCTGATACATTGGATAGCCATCCTTCGCGCGCTTATAGGGAGTCGCTTTAGCGTATGAGGCTTTTTCACACAAGTACCATAAGTCCAGGGGGTCCGTGACGGGTAACACCATGCCGCTACTACTGGGTTTAGTGACACTGCGGGTTTTACCGGCAGGGGCTCGGCTTGCTGTTCGCGGCTTTAAGGGTTCATTCATGACTTGTTCTCTTCCGATGTCGGGTTCAGGGCAAAGTCAATGTCCATAACGCCGAAGTCATCCCAGTATCCGGCACGGAGCTTCACGAGTTTGTTCTCATCGGCTAATACTTGAATTTCCAAAGGCTCTGCATCGCTTGAACTAACAATTTTGGTTTTGCCTTCGGCGTCAGTTCTTTCGCGTAAAGTGTGGCCGCTGCCGCGTGATATTTCATAAGGCCGATCGGCTACCGGAGCACCGGTATTGGCGTCCCGCAGGATAAAAAATTCTTGCAAGTCGCCGGCTGAAGGACTGCCTTCTCCCCTCCAGCCGCCATGGCCTTCAGGCCGGCCGTGCATCTCGACCGGACCTTTGATAGTGATCAATAAGCCGTCGAGTGTGATGCCGCTGTCGTCGAGGGTGAGAGTTCCCGCAGGGGCCCTGAAGACAATGCGCTGCCCTGCTTTCACTTCGTAGTAAGAAGTTTCCTGTTCAATAGTCTTACCAACCGCCAGCCGATAATTACTCTGTACTTTGTGATCGACGTTCCCGCCGGTTCGAATGTGATGATCAGTTCCCGTTTTATCGTGGCGCTCATTGCCAACACATTCGATACGGTTGTTGTCGATGACGATCTCGTGATCACGACCGACATGGTGAAACCTATCCCGAGCGACGGCGTGACGATGGTCCTGGCCAATATTCACGGTCTCGTTGTTGCTGACCTGTTCTATACGGTCATGGCCGACCTCGACTTTTTCATCATGTTCGACCCGCTTGTTACGATCATTGCCAACAAACACTCCATTGTCGTTTTTGACATGAACGTTCTTGTCCCTTTCCGCATGGATAAACACCTCCTGCTGGCCCAACTCATCCTCAAACCGCAGCTCATTGAAACCTGCCCCTTTGTGCGTGCGGCTTTTGATGGTCATGCGGGTTTTGTGTTTCGGTAATTCATACGGCGGCAGGTTGGTTTGCCGATATGCACGCCCGGTCGCAATTGGCTGGTCGGGGTCGCCGTCGAGATAGCTGATGATCAGTTCCTGCCCGACTCGTGGTATCGCCATCGCACCCCAGGTCGCCCCGGCCCAGCCCTGAGCCACACGAATCCAGCACGAACTCTGATCGTTGTTTTTGTCCGAACGGTCCCACGGGAACTGCACTTTGACCCGGCCCCATTCATCGCAATAGATCTCTTCCCCCGGCGGGCCGACCACGGTGGCGATCTGTGGGCCGTCAATGCAGGGTTTGTCACGTAGCGGGGATTTCCAGTCGGAGGTCCAGCGGATTGCGCTGGCGTGCATCTCATAAGACGTGCCTCGGTCGCTGCCGAACGATTCCTCTTCGAGGCTGCTGTGCTGTTTGCCTTGATGCTGAACGGCGATGGTGCGCCAACGGTCGTTGAAATCCTCACGGGGATGATCGTTGAGGTCGAACGCAAGCCCCGGTTGCAGGCGGGCGTCATCACCTTCCAGATGCGCGAGTTTGGCGTCGTTGCGCAGCGCTGCCAGCCGGGTTTTGGTAAAGGGTTTACCGGCGATGTCGCGCTTGTAGCGGCCGGGATAGTCGTAGCGTTCGTAATTCTTGTGCTGGTTGTTCAGGTCCTGGTCGCCAGTGGCGGTGTGCTGCTGGTTGTAGCGCGGGTGGGTGAAGGTGTAGTCGCGCTGCACCTGGCGTGCGGTGCGCACTTGTTCGGTGTAGTGGAAGCGGGTCAGTGCCGGTTCGATGGAATCGCCGCCGGCCATCGGTTGGTAGAGCACCGGGCAGTCTTTATGGGTGCCGATGGTGCCGAGTCCGCCGACGCGGTCGGTCAGGATCAGGGTGTGGCCGTCGGTGCGGTGTTCGAAGGTGTAGAGCAAGCCTTCCTCGGCAGCGAGGCGGGCGATGAAATCGAGGTCGGTTTCGCCGGCCTGTACGCAGTATTCGCGGGGTTGGTGGTCGAAGCAGATTTCGCGGCGAACGTCGGTGAGCTGTTGCTCGGCCAGCACGCTGGTGATGATGTCGGGCACGGTCTGGCCCTGGAAGATGCGCCAGTTGGAGCGCAGATCGAAACGCTTCAGGGTCGGTTCGATCACGGCGCTGTAGCGGGTGCGACGAAAACCGGTGTCGCCCTGCGTGAACAGGCTGACCAGACCGTGGACGTAGCGCACCGCGGTTTCGCCGCGCCAGATGGTGAACAGCCCTGCCAGGTCAAGCACGCGATTGAAGTCGATGGCGGCGCTGTGGCTGGCCAGTTCCAGAGAGAGTTTGAATGGCTGGGACAGGCTTTCTTCGAGGGTGAACGAGACCACATCAAAGGGATCGCCTTGCAGGGGCTCGAAAGTGAAACGCAGGTCGCTTTGGCGGGGCATCGCACGACTCCTTGTCGAGTGCCGGATTGATTCGATCAGAGCTTGCCAAGCTGCGAGTTTCCAGAGCGCTGCCGGGCTGCATGATGGAGGTTGGACCGCTCGTGCGAGCGTTTTCGCAGGACTGCGGAAGCAATCCTAGGAGTGCGGAATGGTGCGTTCAATCCTGAGAAGACAATCAAGAAGACTCTTACGAGGGCGACACGAAGGCCCGTCAGACTCTTCTGAAATTAGCACTGTCGAGTGCCCAATTAAGGGAGCGAGCCTGCTCGCGAAAGCGGTGTGTCAGTCGGCGAATGTTTCACTCATACACCGTCATCGCGAGCAGGCTCGCTCCCACAGGGGTTTGCGTGAGTCAGGGCAGCAAAATGATCTTGTCGCCGCCGCCCTGATTGACCTCGTCATAGCGCGCCGGCCCTTCAGCCAGCGGCACCTCCACCAGGCCCTGCGGCAGCGGCAAGCGATCCTCATCGAAGAACCGCCCGAACTGCTCGAGCATCGCCGCGCACGCCTCAACGCCGTACAACAACGAGTTGATCCCGACCACCGAGCCGCCCTTGCGATACAGCGCCAGCGCCGGCAATTGCACGTGGCCGTCGACCGGCGCGGCGATGATGGCGATGCGGCCGAAGGTCGCCAGTGCGGCGACCGAGGCCGGCAGCCAGAAACCGGTGGTGTCGAAGATCACATCGGCGCCGCCGCGATACACCGCGTTGACCTGGGCACCGAGGTCTTCTGGCTTATCCAGTTGAATCGTCTGATAGCCCTGCTGCTGCAGATCGGCGACCTGCTCGGGCCGGCGCGCCGCCGCCAGCAATTGCGCGCCGCGCACTTTTGCCAGGGCCAAAGCCGCAGTTGCCACTGCCCCGCCGCCGATCACCAGCAAACGCGTATCGGCGCTGACCAGGCTGCGTTCCAGCGCATCCCACGCCGTGGTGTACGGCACGCCAAGGCTGGCCGCCTGAGCAAAACTCAAATGCGCCGGTTTGTGCGCCACGCCGCTGGCCGGCAGTTTGACGAACTGCGCATGGGCGCCGTCGGCGAAGAAGCCCAGCTCGCGCCCGGTACCCCAGACTTCCTGACCGATCAGTGCTTGCGGCCCCTCGACCACCACCCCGGCAAAATCCCGCCCCGGAACCCGTGGCAGCGTGGTGTAAGGAAAACGCCCGAGGACGTTTTTCACATCGCTGGGATTGAGGCCGGCAGCCTTGATCTGCACCAGCACTTCATCGGCGCCGGGCACCGGGGTCGGGACGTCGACGAAACGCAGGGCAGACAGGTCGCCGGTCTGATCGAATTGCAACGCTTTCATGGGCACATCCACCGAAAAGAAAAAGGGAAATTCAGGACAACCAGCCAGCGACCAGTTGCCGGCCCAGCGGCCACAACTGCTCACCGGCCAACATGCCGAGCAGACCGACCAGCGCGATCGCCGGTGGTGCGGGAGAACGGAAATCGAGCGCGCCGTAGAGCAGGCCGACGCCCAGGCCGATGGCCAGAGAAATGAGGTAGTTCATGGGGGAACTCCGCCGCGATAAGTGATGGGCAGAGTCTAGGGAAACGGGCGGAGCGGTATCGGCCAAGGACTTCTGAATTTCGGACAAACCTTCTGCAGCCGCCATATAACCGTGTGGGAGCGAGCCTGCTCGCGAATGCGGTCTTCCAGTCAGCACTTCATTGCCTGGTGCAAAGCTTTCGCGAGCAGGCTCGCTCCCACAGGGATCTGTTCAAGTTGCCGAGAATTGCGAAGGCGCTACCCCCAGCTCTCGGCGAAACATGTCGCTGAAGCTGCTCGGCGAATAACCCAGATCGCGAGCAATGACGCTCACCGCCACGCCCTGAATCAACGCTGCCGCCGCCGTCGCCAACTGCACCTGGCGCCGCCATTCGGCGAAGCCCATGCCGAGGCTGTCCTTGAACAAGCGCGCCAGCGTACGCACGCTGGCCCCGGCGTTCTGCGCATGCTGCTCGAACGGGATCTCCAGCGACGGCGCGGCCATCACGGCCTGACACAGATTCATCAGACGCCGGTCGGACTCATCCGGCAGCGGAATCTTCAGTTGCGAACGCCTGGCCCGGCGCAATTCCAGCAACGCCAGCCCGACCAGCGCCTCGTAATACTCGGCCTCGCCGGCATCGCTCTGCGCCACCAGCCCGACAATCAACTCGCGCAGCAGACCACCGACCTCGATCACCTGCACCGTCGCATCCAGGGTCGCCGCGAGCGCCGGGCGCAGGTAGATATTGCGCATCTGCAAATCCGACACCACACGAATCCCGTGCGGCACTCCCGGCGGCAACCACACCGCCCGCTGCGGCGGCACCACCAGCGCTTCGTGCGGGGTTTCCACCCACATCACCCCGCTCATCGCATACAGCAACTGCCCCCAGACATGCTCGTGCGGCTCGATGAACAAACCACGCGGATAGGTTCGCGCCAGCGGTTGCACGGGCACATCGGTGTCGGTCAGATCAGGGGGCGCGGCGAGGGCCATGGCGAGCGTTCACAGGGGGGTTGGCGAAGCCGCCATGGTAACCAGCCTGCCCCGCCCTCGCCAACGATAGCTACCGTCGGACAATCCGAATGAATTTTCCCGGCACAGCGCGATCCGTTTAATACCACAGGGAGGAATTCGGGCTTTATGAACAACGCAAAACTTTACGTCATCGACTACACACTGCATGGCACCCCCAAGTCGTTCATTATCCGCTCGGACAAAATGGACAACGCCGAAGCCTGGCATTGGGCAAGCTGCGACGCGGGCGTAGGTCGCATCCCGCGCTTCGGCCGCGAGAAAGTGCAAAAGACCAGCAAACCGATGGCAGAAAAATTCGGCCTGGAAAACGTCACCTGGCGCCAGACCAACTGACCCCACCGCCTTCACCGCAGGCTTGGCAATCGACAGGGGGAATCGACCGATGACCGACACTTACCACCCGGCCCGACTGGACTACGGCCTGACCACCTTCTTCGGCCAGATCACCAAAACGGTGAATTGCCAAGTCGCACTGGAAACGGTCGCGGATGACCCTTATCGCTTCACCTTGTGCGTCCAGGCACCGCTACCGGAAGACCTCGACCAAGCGAAGATTGTGGTGGTCAAGGTCGAAGGGCGAACCTTGCAAGGCACGGTGAGGCACTTTGAGCGGCAGGAAGACGACAGTCTGAAAATGGAAGTGGAGCCTGATTAGGCTCCACTTTTTTTTGCCGCGCTTATTTCGGATGAGCGCAACCGCAACCCTTCATTGCACACTCTTCACCGTGTTTGTGGTGATGAGCGCAAGCCTCGCAGCAATAGTGTTTACCGTGTACAGCGTAGGAATGTTCGCCTTCTTTGATCGTGCAGTTGCAGCCCGGGCAGTCGCATTTTTTATCGGACATGGGACAGACTCCTTGCGTGGTGGTTGTCTGAGGCTTGCGAGCAAGCCATAAGGGACAGTGTAGAAGGTGGTGTTGCAGGCTGGCCAACTGTTGAGAGATTGGGCGACACAGAGATGGCTTTCGCGAGCAGGCTCGCTCCCACAGGTGTTCGCCGCACAAAGCAATGAACGTTAGCTCGAACAGCTTTTGATCTTGATCTCAGAGCCCGTCGGCAGGCTGAGCGGAGGGCAACACCCGCAGCACCGGATATGTACTCAAAAATCACTGCGCCTGCCGCGAACTCCGATACATAAACACCAAAGCCACCGCCAGACACACCATGGCCAGCATCCGGCTCGGAGACAAGCCGATCGCCGGATTCCCCAACCAGCCAAAATTGTCGATCAACATCCCCATGCCCAACTGCCCGACAATCACCGCCACCGTCGCCACAGCCGTCCCGACCACCGGCACCGCGCCAACCATCACCATCATGTACACCACGCCGAACAGCGCCCCGGTCAACTGCCACTTCGGCACCTCAAGCAGACTCACCGCCTGCGCCGGCTCGAAAAACAGAATCAACAACCCGGTCACCACCGCGCCCACCGCAAAGGTCAGCAGACTGCTACGCAGCACCCCCACCGTTTCACCCAGACGACCATTGATCGCAGCCTGCACACTCAATACCGCACCGGCCAACACCACCACCGCCAACAAAATCACCAGACCCATCACTCACCCCCGCGCAATCAGAACCAAAGCCACCACAATCAAGCCCAACGCCAGCCAGCGCTCGCCGTTGACCTTCTTGCGCGTCGCGCCGAACCAGCCGAAATGGTCGATCAGCACACTCTTGCCGACCTGACCGGACAAAATCGCAATCATCGTCATGGCAATGCCGATATGCGGCGTCGCCAGCGTCAGCACCACCACGTAGATCGGCCCGAGAAAACCGCCGATCAACTGCCAGCGCGGCAGTTCGGTCAGCGCCGGACCTTTTTGCGGACCGGCAAACAGCAGGAGCAAAAACAGGATCGCCGAACCCACGCCGAAGATGCTCAAAGTCGCCCACAAATGCCCGACCTGCTCACCCAGCGGCCCGAGCAAACCGGCTTCTACCGATAAGCCCATGCCGGCAAGGATCACCAGCGGCAGCAACAGCAGACGCAACACCGATCTTTTCACCGGTGCAGCAACCACCCCTTCATCCAACGTCTGCATACATAACCTTCCACGCTCAAAAACAATGGCGCGGATTATCGGCTGGCGCCGCTGTGCGATAAATGGGAGCATCCGGACAACACTTTTGCGCAACACGCACAGCGAGACACAGCATGCACGGGCTCAACGAACTCGGATTCAAAGCGTTAAGGCTGTTTGTAGCGGTCCTCGACCACGGCAGTTTTTCCGAAGTCGCCCGCCGCGAAGGGGTCGCGCCCTCCTCCATTTCGCGGCAGATCCAATTGATGGAACAGGCGCTCAACCAGCAATTGCTCTACCGCCACACCCGCGCCGTCACCCCGACTGAAGCCGGACGCACGCTCGGCCACCATGCGCGGTTACTGCTGGTGCAATTGGAAGAAGCCGAACAGGCGTTGCAGGAACAGCAAAGCGAACCCACCGGACTGGTGCGCATCAACGCCCCGGTGGTGTTCGGCCAGCGCCATCTGACGCCCTGGCTGGGCCAGCTCTGCGCGCGCTATCCGAAGCTGCAACTGGATATCCAGCAAACCGACCATTACGTCGATCCGTTGCAGGAAGGCGCCGACCTGCTGTTTCGCATCGGCGCGCTGCACGATTCGAGCATGCAGGCACGCATTCTGGCGCCGCACCGCTTTCAGGTCGCCGCCAGCCCGGCCTATCTCAAACGCCACGGCACGCCGCAGCATCCCGACCAACTCGCGCAACATCAGTGCCTGGCCTACAAAGGCGCGGCCGGTCAGCAGCGCTGGTTTTTCCGCCGTGAAGGCGAGGACTGGACGCCGTACACCGTCAAAGGCCCGATCACCGGCAACCACGCTGACACCCTGACCCAGGCCGCTCAGCAAGGCCTCGGGCTGGTGATGTTTCCGTCGTGGCTGATTGGCGAAGCGGTGCGCGAAGGCACGCTGGTGCCGGTGCTGGGGGAGTATCAGGTGTCGAACAGTCTGGAACCGCAGCAGATCGCCGTGCTGTGGCCGGGGAGCCGAAGGTTGTCGGTGAAGGTGCGGACGGTGATTGATTTTTTTGTCGAGTGTTTTGGCGAGATTCCCTATTGGGACAGATCTTAAGCCCTACACAAATCCAAATGTGGGAGCGAGCCTGCTCGCGAATACGGTCCGTCTGATATCAGAGCAGCGTCTGATACACAGCTTTCGCGAGCAGGCTCGCTCCCACAGGGTTTATGCAGGGCTCCAGAATTGCGTCAGATACGGAACTGCCCGACCAGCTTGCCCAACCGCTGCCCCAGCTCCGCCAGACTGCGCGACGTCTGCGCGCCCAGTTGCGTTTCATCGGCGACGCTGTCCACCGCCACGGCAATCTGATGCACGCTGCGGTTGATCTCTTCGGCCACGGCCGTCTGCTCTTCCGCTGCGCTGGCGATCTGCGCGTTCATCGAGTTGATCGTCGCGATCAACTGCGCCATCGCGTCCAGCGATGCACCGGCCTGATTGGCTTGCTGCGAAGTGCCGTCGCCGGCCTCGCTGGAACGGCGCATCGCTTCGACCGCCTGCTGCGTGCCGGCCTGCAAGCGGTCGATCATGCCCTGGATTTCCTGGGTGCTGATCTGCGTGCGGCTGGCCAGCGCGCGCACTTCGTCGGCGACCACCGCAAAGCCACGACCGGCCTCACCGGCGCGCGCCGCTTCGATCGCGGCGTTGAGCGCCAGCAAGTTGGTCTGCTCGGCAATCGAACGGATCACCCCAAGCACGCCGACAATCGAACTGACGTCCTGCTGCAGGCTGTCCAGCGACACGCCGCTGTTGCGGATGTCGTCGACCAATGCATGAATCTGTTTGATGCTACCCGCCACTACGCGCTTGGCGCTCTGGCCTTCTTCGTCGGTCTGCTGAGCGGCGACGGCGGCGTTCTGTGCGCTCTTGGCGACTTCCTGGGCGGCGGCGGACATTTCGTTGATCGCCGTGGCGACCTGATCGGTTTCGTGGCGCTGACGCTCCATGGCCTGATCGGAACGCTGCGCCTGTTCCGAGACCTGGGTGACCAGCCCGGTGAGTTGCGTGGTCATCTCGGTGATCTGCCGCACCAGGCCGTGGATCTTGTCGACGAAACGGTTGAACGAGCCGGCCAGTTCGCCGAGTTCGTCCTGGCTGGTGATGTTCAGGCGCCGGGTCAGGTCGCCCTCGCCCGCCGCGATGTCGTCGAGGTTGGCTTTCATAAGGGTCAGCGGGCGCAGGATGGTGTTGGCCAGCAGCATGCCCGCCGCCGCGATCACCAGCAGCACCAGCACCGCAACGCCGACAATGCTCAGCACCACGCCTTGCACGCGCTCCTGCACTTGCGCCTCGACCTGCGCCACTTGTGCTTCGATGCCGTCGAGGTTGACCGAAGTACCGACCGCCATGTCCCACTTGGGCAGGTATTCGGTGTAGCCGAGCTTCGGCACCAGCACCTTGGCGTTGCCCGGCAGCGGCGAGCTGTATTGCAGATAGTGGGTGCCGTCCTTGGCCACTTTGACTAGGCCGAGGTTGACGTAGACGCCGTTCGGATCGCGGTTGTCCTTGAAGCTTTTGCCCACGCCGTCGGGGTCGTTGGCCTTGAACAGACGCACGGTCTCGGAGTCGTAGCCGAAGAAGTAGCCATCCTTGCCGTAGCGGATGCCCGAAAGCAATTTGATCGCCTGCGCCCGCGCCGCGTCGTCGCCCGGTGCGGCGGCGTCGTAAAGCGGTTTGATCGTGGTCATGGCCACGGCGACGTAACTTTGCAGGGTGGCCTTGGCGTCGCTGAGCAGCCGCTCGCGGGTCTGTTCGACCTCCTTGCGCGCCTGTTCCTGGAGGATGAACAGCGTGGTCACGCTGATGACCAGCGCAAAGAGCAGCACCGGCAGAACGGCAAGGGACAGGACTTTAGCCTTGAGACTCAGGCGCATCGGGGGACTCACTCTTTTGATTTTGTTGGCGTGGTTAAAGGCTTTAACGGCACGCCGGAGCAAAAGTTGAGTCTTGAAACATCGCCGCCCCCCCTGTGGGAGCGAGCCTGCTCGCGAAAGCGTTGGCTCAGCAACCTGTGTGTCGACTGACACGACGCCTTCGCGAGCAGGCTCGCTCCCACAAGGGGCAATTGTGGATTCTTACAGAACCATCGCCGCCACCCAGCCAAACACCAGCAGCGGCAGGTTGTAGTGCAGGAAGGTCGGTACGACGGTGTCCCAGATGTGGTGATGCTGGCCGTCGATGTTCAGGCCCGAGGTCGGGCCGAGGGTCGAGTCCGAGGCCGGTGAACCGGCATCGCCCAGCGCGCCGGCAGTGCCGACGATGCAGACGATGGCGATCGGGCTGAAGCCCAGTTGCACGCACAACGGCACGAAAATCGCTGCGAGAATCGGCACGGTGGAGAACGACGAACCGATGCCCATGGTCACCAGCAAGCCCACCAGCAGCATCAACAAAGCCCCGACGCCTTTGCTGTGATTGATCCAGGCCGCCGACGATTCGACCAGCGTCTGTACCTGCCCGGTGGCTTTCATCACCTCGGCAAAACCTGAGGCGGCGATCATGATGAAGCCGATCATCGCCATCATTTTCATGCCTTCGGTGAACAGATCATCGGTCTCGCGCCATTTGACGATGCCCGACACCGAGAAAATCAGGAACCCGACCAGAGCGCCGATAATCATCGAGTCCAGCAGCAACTGCACCACGAATGCCGAAGCAATGGCCACACCGGCGATCATCAGGCTCAGCGGGTTGTAGTGCACCGCCGTCTGCTCGACCTGTTCGATCTTCGCCAGGTCATACACGCGCTTCTTGCGATAGCTGATGAACGCGATCGCCAGGCCGAAAACCATGCCCAGTGCCGGAATGCCCATGGCGTGGGTGACATTGATGCCGCTGATGTCGACGCCGCTGCGGGCGACGTTGGCCAGCAGGATTTCGTTGAGGAAGATGTTGCCGAAGCCCACCGGCAGAAACATGTACGGGGTGATCAGGCCGAATGTCATGACACAGGCGATCAGACGGCGATCGAGTTGCAGCTTGGTCAGTACATATAGAAGTGGCGGCACCAGCAGCGGGATGAAGGCGATGTGAATCGGCAGGATGTTCTGCGAGGCAATCGCCACCACCCACAGCAGCCCGATCAGCAGCCATTTGACGTTACCGCCGCCGGTTGCATGCTGCCGATCCACCATCGCCAAAGCCTTGTCGGCCAGCGCATGGGCCAGGCCCGACTTGGCAATCGCCACGGCGAAAGCGCCGAGCAAGGCGTAGGACAACGCCACGGTCGCGCCGCCGCCCAGGCCGCTGTTGAACGCCTTGAGTGTTGCGTCGATGCCCAGACCGCCGGTCAGGCCACCGACCAGCGCCCCGACGATCAGCGCGATCACCACATGCACGCGCGACAGGCTGAGGATCAGCATGACGCCGACGGCTGCTATGACTGCATTCATTTCACTACCTCAAAAAACACTGCGGGTGAAAACACACCGCCAGACAGGATGAGTCCGCCCGGGGTTGGCCGGCGGATGTGTATGGAGGGTCTTGTTAGAGGGCGCGCACTGTGCCGCAGAGTGGCGGCGCTGTCAAAGCCCCGTGGCGAGGGGATTTATCCCCGTCGGGTGGCGAAGCCGCCCCCGGCAAACTTCAAAACAACCCTATACGCAGGTGTCACGACTGCTTCGCAGCCGAACGGGGATAAATCCCCTCGCCACTGGACCACAGGACCACAGGACCACAGGACCACAGGCCCCGCATGCGGCAATCGGTCATATTGCGTTCACGACATAAAGAAAGCCGAAACGCGGCCGCTACAGTGCAAAGTCTCAGATATTTATCGGATAAGGATGTTTTCCATGTCGCTCAGACAACTTTCCATCCAATGGAAAATCACCCTGCTCGCCGGCCTCTGCCTGGCCGGTATCGTGACCCTGTTGGTCGGTCTTTCGCTGTATCGCATGGAACACAGCTCGGCGCTGGTCCAGACCTCGAGCATGGAGATGCTCACCGAGTCGGCGCAGGCGCGGATCGAGTCGCAAGGTGAAGTGCAGGCCGCCGGCATTCGTCAGCAATTCATGGACGCCTATCAGTACGGCCACGGCTTCTCGCGGCAGGTACTGTTTTTGCGTGAGCAGGCCGAGAAGCGTTTTCTCGATGCCTTCGACCTGCGCGAGGACATGACCCGTCAGGTCAAATCCGCGCTGCAAGCCAACCCGGACCTGCTCGGCCTGTCGCTGGTGTTCGAAGCCAACGCGCTGGACGGCAAGGACGAACTGTTCGCCGATCAGGCTGAACTGGGCAGCAACGACAAGGGCCGTTTCGCCCTGTACTGGTCGCAGCCGACCCCGGGCAAAGTCACCTCGATGGCGCTGCCGGAAAGCGACATGAGCGACACCAGCACCGGCCCCAGCGGTCAGGCCGCCAACGCCTGGTTCACCTGCCCGCGCACCACGCTCAAACCGTGTGTGATCGAGCCGTACTTCTATGTCATCGACGGCCACAAAGTGCTGATGACCAGTATCGTCTTCCCGCTGCAGGTCAACGGCAAAGTCATCGCCTCGCTGTCGGTCGACATCAACCTCAACAGCCTGCAAGCGATCAGCCAGAACGCCAGCCGCAAGCTGTATGACGGTCAGACCGCCGTCAGTATTGTCAGCCCCGCCGGCCTGCTCGCCGGTTACAGCCCGGATGCCGGCAAACTCAGCCAGCGCCTGGATGCGGTGGATCAGGCCAGCGGCAGCGAGTTGCTGCGCCTGCTCGCCGCGAGCACTGGCGTGAGCAGCCTGCACAGCAACGGCCAGTTGAAAGTGCTGTCGCCGTTCCAGCCGATTCCCGACGGACCGGCGTGGGGCGTGTTGCTCGATGTGCCGGAGAAAGTCCTGGTCAGCCGCGCCGAAGCGCTCAAACAGCAACTGGATGCGAGCAATACCTCGGGCACGCTGATCGAACTGAGCCTCGGCCTGCTCGCCGCGCTGATCGGTCTGCTGCTGGTGTGGCTGATGGCGCGCAGCGTGACCAGGCCGATCCTTGGTGTGGCGCACATGCTTGAAGACATCGCCAGCGGCGAAGGCGACCTGACCCGGCGTCTGGCCTACGACAAGCAGGACGAGCTTGGCCAGTTGGCCGGTTGGTTCAACAAGTTCCTCGACAAGTTGCAGCCGATCATCGCCGAGGTGAAGCGCTCGGTGCAGGATGCGCGCAAAACCGCCGACCAGTCCTCGGCCATCGCCACCCAGACCAGCGCCGGCATGGAGCAGCAATATCGTCAGGTCGATCAGGTCGCCACCGCTTCCCACGAAATGAGCGCCACCGCCCAGGACGTTGCACGCAGTGCCGCCCAGGCTGCAGAAGCCGCCAAGGACGCCGACCGCGCCACCCGTCAGGGCCTGACCGTGATCGACCGCACCACCGCAAGCATCGACACCCTCGCCGCCGATATGAGCGCAGCGATGGTTCAGGTCGAAGGGCTGGCCGCGAACAGCGAGAAGATCGGCACGGTGCTGGAAACCATCCGCGCCATCGCCGAGCAGACCAACCTCCTGGCACTCAACGCCGCCATCGAAGCCGCCCGCGCCGGTGAGGCCGGACGCGGCTTTGCCGTGGTCGCCGACGAAGTGCGCAACCTTGCGCGCCGCACTCAGGAGTCGGTGGAGGAAACCCGCCAGGTCATCGAGCAATTGCAGAACGGCACGCAGGAAGTGGTCGGCTCGATGGGCAACAGCCATCGTCAGGCCCAGGGCAGTGTCGAGCAGGTGGGCCAGGCCGTGACCGCGCTGCGGCAGATCGGCGATGCGGTGACGGTGATCAGCGACATGAACCTGCAAATCGCCAGCGCTGCCGAAGAACAGAGCGCAGTGGCTGAGGAGATCAACAACAACGTGGCGACAATTCGCGATGTGACCGAATCGCTGTCCGGGCAGGCGAACGAGTCGGCGCGGGTCAGTCAGTCGCTCAACAGTCTGGCGAATCAGCAGCAGCGGTTGATGGATCAGTTTCGGGTCTAGAATCCACCGCAAAAACCCAATGTGGGAGCGAGCCTGCTCGCGAAAGCGTCGTGTCAGTCAGCGAACATTTATCTGACAGATTGCATTCGCGAGCAGGCTCGCTCCCACAGGGGATGTAGGGTGTTTTGGCAATTAGCGCTTAGGCAGTTCAATCACCACTTTCAACCCGCCCCACTCGCTTTCGCCCAGCACCAGCAAGCCACCCCACGTATCGACAATATCCCGCACGATCCCAAGGCCGAGCCCATGCCCGTGGGTCTGCTCATCCAGCCGCGTGCCACGGCTGAACACTTGAGACCGCTGCTCCTCGGGAATCCCCGGGCCGTCATCTTCCACGCTCAGAGCAAAGCCGTCAGACCGCTCGATGACACTCAAGCGCACTTCGGCATCGGCCCATTTGCAGGCGTTGTCGAGCAGGTTGCCGAGCAGTTCGAGCAAGTCCTCGCGGTCCCACGGCAGTTGCAAGCCCGGCGGTGCGACGTAACTCAAGGCCAGATGCTCGCCGTGAATCATGTTCAAGGTCGCCAGCAACCCCGGCAGCTCGGCATCGCAATCGAACAACGCGCCGGGCAGCGCATCCCCCGATAACCGCGCACGATTGAGTTCGCGATTGAGGCGCTGCTGCACTTGTTCCAGTTGCTCCTTGAGAATTCTGCGCAGCTCGGGATGCTCATCGAGCTTGTCGCTGGAGGCCAGGCTCAGCAGCACCGCCAACGGGGTTTTCAGCGCGTGGCCGAGGTTGCCCAAGGCATTGCGCGAGCGCTTGAGGCTGTCTTCGGTGTGGGCAAGCAAATGGTTGATCTGCGCCACCAGCGGCTCCAGTTCCACCGGCACCTGATCGTCGAGTTGCGAGCGCTGGCCCTGTTGCAACTGAGCGATCTGCTCGCGCGCGCGTTCCAGCGGTTTAAGGGCGCGGCGCACGGTCAGGCGTTGCAGGAACAGGATCAACAGCAACGCCGCCAGCCCCAGGCCGAGGCCGATCTGGCGCATGCGCTGGAAGCTGTCGCTGACCGGCGTGTAATCCTGGGCGACGCTGATCGAGATCGACTGACCCAAGCGCCGATAGTCCGAGCGCAGTATCAGCAAGCGCTGCCCGCCCGGGCCAAGTTGCAGGTTGCTGTGCAGCCCCGGGTGTTGCAGCAGCGGCAGTTCCTGATCCCACAGCGAGCGCGAACGCCAGTGGCTGTCGGAGAAATCGATGCGAAAGTAATGCCCGGAAAACGGCCGCTGATAGGCCGGCGACAGATGCCGCTCATCCAGTTGCAGACCTTGCGGGCCGCGCACCAGCGCCACCAGCAGGCTTTCGCTGTCGTTGCGCAGGCCGGCTTCGAGGTAGCGCTGCAAACCGACTTCGAACAACCACAGGCTGGTTTGCGCCAGTACCAGACCGACGATCACCATCACACTGATCAAACCCAGGCTCAAACGGCGCTGGATTGATCTCATGAAGCTTGCCCGCCGAACAGGTAACCCTGGCCGCGACGGGTTTCGATCACGCTTTTGCCGAGCTTGCGCCGCAGGTGATTGACGTGGACTTCGAGGACGTTGGAGTCACGCTCGGTCTCACCGTCGTAGAGGTGTTCGGCGAGGTGGCTTTTCGAGAGGATCTGTTCGGGGTGCAGCATGAAATAGCGCAGCAGGCGGAATTCAGCGGCGGTCAGCTGGATGTCGGCGCCGTCGCGAACCACGCACTGGCGGCCTTCGTCCAGATGCAGGCCGGCGGCTTGCAGGGTCGGCTGGTTGGCCTGGCCCTTGGAGCGGCGCAACAGTGACTGAATGCGCAGGTACAGCTCTTCCGGATGGAACGGTTTGGTCAGGTAATCGTCAGCGCCGGCCTTCAGCCCTTCGATGCGCTCGGCCCAGGAATCACGCGCGGTGAGGATCAGCACCGGAATCGCCAGGCCGGCGGCGCGCCACTGCGCCAACACCTCCAGCCCCGGCACGCCGGGCAGGCCGAGGTCGAGGATGATCAGGTCATAGGGCTCGCTGCTGCCTTGATACACCGCGTCACGGCCGTCGGCCAGCCAATCCACCGCGTAGCCTTGGCGTTGCAGGCCGGCGAGCAGTTCGTCGGCCAGCGGTACGTGGTCTTCCACCAGAAGCAAACGCATCGATCAATCTTCCTTGTCTTTGACTAACTCGCCGGTATCGGCCTTCAGGTGCAGCTCGCGCGCCACGCCCTCGACCGTCAGCAATTCGACTTCGTAAATGTACACGTCGTGTTTTTCTTCCAGCTCGACTTCCAGCAGCTTGGCGCCGGGGTAGCGATCCATGGCCTGCTGCAGCACTTGCTCCAGCGGCAGGATCACGCCATCGCGACGCAGGGCCAGCGCCTCGTCCTGATCGAGATCGCGAGCCATGGCCGTACTGCACAACAACACCAGCGCCAGCGCCGTGAGGCGGGTGGCGCGACTATTCAGCTTCATTACGTATCCTGATGATCCCTGAGCACTTCACCATCGACCGCGTTCAACTCCAGATCCCACTTCAGCCCTTTCGGGTCGCGCAGTTCGATCTGGTAAATGAACTTGCCGTACTCTTCCTCCAGCTCGGTTTCGGTGATTTCCGAACCGGGGTGTTTTTCCAGGGCGATGGCGTTGAGCTTCTCGAAGGAGACGATAGTACCAGCGTCGCGCAAACGAAGCGCTTCGTCAGGTCCGAGATCGCGCGCGCATGCAATGCTGGCGGTGAGGCAGATGATCGACGCAGTGGTCAGGGCAGTCAGGGTTTTCATGGGTGTCTCCGAATTCTTATATGTTGCTTACGGTGGGCACCTTAGCGGGGTCAACTTAACTGAAACTGAATGGCCATCATTGTGCCCCATTGCTGGCAAGGTCCCCTGTGGGAGCGAGCCTGCTCGCGAAGGCGCAGTGTCAGCCGCAACGATGTTTCTGACCCACCGCTTTCGCGAGCAGGCTCGCTCCCACACTGGTTTGCGTCTGCCCCCTTGTGGGGCAGGCTCACTCCTACATGGGCCTGCAACATGTGCTTATAATCGCCAGCTTGCTAACGATCGAGACCGGTATGACCGCCATCCACATCAAGTTTCCCGCCCTCACCCTCAAGGCCGGCCCACGGGCCATGGCGCGGATTCGTGCGCAGGGTTTGCACGCCGCGGACGTCGGCACCCTGCCCGGCGCAGCCGGTGGGCCGAAGGCGTTGGGGATTCAGGGGCTCGATCTGGCGTTGTTCGGCGAGTGGCTGCCGAGTGCGCCGCGCGAGCGTTCGCTGATCGGCGCCTCGGTGGGTTCCTGGCGCTTCGCCAGCGCCTGCCTGCCGGACGCCGCCGAAGGCATTCGCCGCCTCGGCCAGCTCTACGCCGAGCAGCATTTCAACAAAGGCGTGACCATGGCCGAGATCAGCCAGAGCTCGCAGCGCATGCTCAATGATCTGCTCGACGGCCGCGATGCGAGCATCCTCGAAAACGCCGATTACCGACTGAACATCATGGTGGTGAAAAGCCAGGGCCGCCTCGCCGAAGACCATCGCGGGCGCCTCGGTCTGGCGCTGGGTTCGGTGATCGCCGACAACCTGCGCGGTCGTGCACGGCTGTCGCGGCACTTCGAACGGCTGATCATCCACGATCCGCGCCTGGCGCCGCCGCTTGATGCCTTGACCGATTTCCCCTCGCGCTTCGTTGCCCTCAACACCGGCAACCTGCGCCAGGCCCTGCTCGCTTCCGGATCGATCCCGATGGTCATGGAAGGCGTACGCGACTTGCCCGGCGCCGGCGCGGGTACGTTCCGTGACGGCGGCCTGCTCGACTACCACCTCGACCTGCCCTACAGCGGCGACGGTATCGTGCTCTATCCGCACTTCACCGATCGAGTGATTCCCGGCTGGTTCGACAAGACCCTGCCATGGCGCCGCGCTTCGGTGCAGCGTCTGCAGGATGTGCTGCTGGTCGCGCCGTCGAAGGAATATCTGGCGCGCCTGCCCTACGGCAAACTGCCCGATCGCAACGACTTCAAACGCTTCATGGGCGATGCGCCGAGCCGACAGAAATACTGGCACACGGCGATGGACGAGAGCCGCCGACTGGGCGACGAATTTCTCAAACTGACGGCCAATGGTCGCCTCGCCGAGCGCTTGCTGACCCTTTAGTCAGCACGGCCAAAGACAAGCTGATAAACTCGCCGCCTGCCCGAATCGCTGCGGCGAACGCCATCTGAACAGAGCCGAAACTACCGTGGAAATCTTCAAAGAGTTTACTTTCGAATCCGCCCACCGCCTGCCGCACGTCCCGGACGGCCACAAGTGCGGACGCCTGCACGGTCACTCGTTCAAGGTCGCGCTGCACCTGAGCGGCGACCTCGATCCGCACACTGGCTGGATTCGCGATTTCTCCGAGATCAAAGCGATTTTCAAGCCGCTCTACGAACGCCTCGACCACAACTACCTGAACGACATTCCCGGCCTGGAAAACCCGACCAGCGAAGTGCTGGCCAAATTCATCTGGAATGAGATGAAGCCGTTGCTGCCGGAACTCAGCGCGATCCGCATTCATGAGACGTGCACCAGCGGCTGCATCTATCGCGGCGAATAAGCAACACACATCTCCCCGCCCCTGTGGGAGCGAGCCTGCTCGCGAAAGCGTCGTTCCAGTCAATTTATTCGATGACTGACACTCCGTATTCGCGAGCAGGCTCGCTCCCACAAGAGTCCGGCGCCAGGTTTGACTCATCTGCCGTGCACATCACAGGCTCGCTCCCACATTGGGCTCCTGGTGCATTAAGTGCACTGCTTTCGCGCTGAAAACCCCAGTCGCGTCTCCACATTCGGTCACTTGCGTCGCTTGGCACGACCGCTGCAACCCTTCTGCGTCTTCCCCTTCCAGCAAGGACTGCCCCATGACGCAGAACGCCTCCGGCAACGATTACCCGCTCAGTGAAGTGCCCATGCACGCGCGCAAAGGCCTGGCCTCGACGGCGATGGTGTTACTGGGCTTCACGTTTTTCACCGCGACCATGTTTGCCGGCGGCAAGCTCGGGGTTGCGTTCGGTTTCGCCGAGATGATGGCGGTGATCATTGTCGGCAACCTGCTGCTCGGTCTGTACGCGGCAGGCTTGGGTTACATCGCCTTCAAGAGCGGCCTCAATTCGGTGCTGATGGGCCGCTTCTGTTTTGGCGAAGTCGGCAGCAAGCTCAGCGACCTGATCCTCGGCTTTACCCAGATCGGCTGGTACGCCTGGGGCACGGCGACGGCAGCGGTGGTGATCGGCAAGTATTTCAATCTCGATGAAACCACCGTGCTGGTCCTGATGGTGCTGTTCGGTCTGGGCTTCTGCGCTACGGCGTACATCGGTTATCGCGGACTGGAGATTCTCTCGTACATCGCGGTGCCGGCGATGATGTTGCTGCTGATGTTGTCGATGTGGGCAGCGACCGTGAAAGTCGGCGGCTTCGAAGGCTTGCTCAGCGTGGTGCCGAGCGGTTCGCTGGACTGGTCGACAGCGATCACCCTGGTCTTCGGCACCTTCGTCAGCGGCGCGACCCAAGCCACCAACTGGACGCGATTTTCGCGCTCGGCAAAAGTGGCAGTGCTGGCCAGCCTGATCGGTTTTTTCATCGGCAACGGCCTGATGGTGCTGATCGGCGCATATGGCGCGATCGTCTATCAACAGCCGGATGTGGTTGAAGTGTTGCTGTTGCAAGGTTTCGCCATGGCCGCGATGGCCATGCTGTTGCTGAACATCTGGAGCACTCAGGACAACACCATCTACAACTTCGCCGTCGCCGGCTGCAACCTGCTGCGTACCGGTCGGCGCAGAACCGTTACCCTCGGTGGTGCGGTGATCGGCACCCTGCTCGCCCTGCTGGGCATGTACGACATGCTGGTGCCGTATCTGATTCTGCTCGGCACGGTGATTCCGCCGATTGGCGGAGTGATCATGGCTGACTTCTTCTACCGCTGGCGCGGGCACTATCCGGGCCTAGCCGACGCACGGTTGCCGGCGTTCAACTGGCCGGGGCTCGGGGCCTACGGGGTGGGCACCGTCGCTGCGTTCAGTTCGCCCTGGGTCGCGCCGCTGGTAGGCATTGCCGCTGCCGCGCTAACGTATGTCATCGTCACCGGTATGCTCGGCGCCCGTCGCGTCAGCGCACCACTACAAGACCTATAAAAGGATTTGCCTGATGCACATCATCAACGCCCGCCTGCGCAACCAGGAAGGCCTGCACGAATTGCACCTTGAAGACGGCCTGATCCACAGCATCGCCCGTCAGACCGAAGCGCCGACCCTCGGCCCGGATGACCTCGATGCCGGCGGCAATCTGGTGGTGCCGCCCTTCGTCGAGCCGCACATCCACCTCGACGCCACCCTCACCGCTGGCGAGCCGCGCTGGAACATGAGCGGCACGCTGTTTGAAGGCATCGAATGCTGGGGCGAGCGCAAGGTCACCATCACCGAAGAAGACACCAAGACCCGCGCCAAGAAGACCATTCAGGCCCTGGCCGCCCACGGCATTCAGCACGTGCGCACCCACGTTGACGTCACCGACCCGCAACTCACCGCGCTCAAGGCCATGCTCGAAGTGCGTGAGGAAAGCCGTCACCTGATTGACCTGCAAATCGTCGCGTTCCCGCAGGAAGGCATCGAGTCGTTCCGCAACGGGCGCGAGTTGATGGAAGAAGCGATCCGCATGGGTGCCGACGTGGTCGGCGGCATTCCGCATTTCGAATACACCCGCGATCAGGGCGTCAGCTCGGTGAAGTTCCTGATGGACCTGGCCGAGCGCACCGGCTGCCTGGTCGATGTGCATTGCGACGAGACCGACGATCCGCATTCACGCTTCCTTGAAGTGCTTGCCGAAGAAGCGCGCAGCCGCGACATGGGCGCCCGCGTCACCGCCAGCCACACCACGGCGATGGGCTCTTATGACAACGCCTACTGCGCCAAACTGTTCCGCCTGCTCGGCCATTCCGGGATCAGTTTTGTCTCCTGCCCGACCGAAAGCATTCACCTGCAAGGGCGCTTCGACAACTTCCCCAAACGCCGGGGCGTGACCCGCGTCAACGAACTGCTCGAAGCCGGGATGAACGTGTGTTTCGGCCAGGATTCGATCGTCGACCCGTGGTATCCGCTGGGCAATGGCAACATCCTGCGCGTGCTCGAAGCCGGTCTGCACATCTGCCACATGCTCGGTTATCGTAACCTGCAAAGTGCGCTGGATCTGGTCACCGACAACAGCGCCAAAGCCATGCACTTGGGCGAGCGCTACGGACTGGAACAGGGCCGCCCGGCGAACCTGCTGATTCTCTCGGCGGACAGCGACTACGAAGTGATCCGCAGCCAGGGCCTGCCGCTGTATTCGATTCGTGGCGGCAAGGTGTTGATGAAGCGGCAGATGTCGGTGGTGGAGTTCAGTTGAGAAGTACGCTGAACCCGATGGGCCGAGACCAAAACCTGTGGGAGCGAGCCTGCTCGCGAAAGCGCCATGCCAGGCGCCTCGATGTTGGATGTGCCGACCTCTTCGCGAGCAGGCTCGCTCTCACAGAAGATCCCAGCGATGGCGTCGGCCGAATCAAGCGATCAACCGCGCCGTGCCAAACAATCTCACGCGCAGCAACTCCCCTTCCGAAACCTCAAGCAAAACCGGTGTGGTGCCACCCGGCATGACCACCCGCACTTCACCCGCCTCGACCCAACCCACCCGCCACGCGGCACACGCGACCGCACTGGCGCTGGTGCCGGATGACGCGGTTGGTCCCTCACCACGTTCGAATACCCGGGCGAGGATGTGCTGCGGCGACACCTGCACGGCCCATTGCAGATTGACGCCCGCCGGGCAGGGATTACCGGCACCGTTGGGCACTGCATAGGCGATCGCTGTAAGCCGTTGGTTCAGGGTGGGTTCACGCATCTGTTCGTTGCTCGGCAAAGCGGCCGCATCGCCGAGCAGCGTTACACAGTGCGGATTGCCGATACGGACGAATTGGCTGTGGCTCCAGTCAGGATCGAGTTCCGCCAGGGGCTGGACATGGCTGACGTCGCGATTGTTGAACTGAACGTTTTCAACCGTCTGCGCACCCACAGCCTCCGGGCCGAAGCCGGGCTGGCCGAGGTCGAGCCAGAAACCGCGCACGTCCTCGACTTGGGCCGGTGTCACCGCGGTTTCCAGCGCTTCGCCCTTGTCATGATGAACGCGCAATACTGCGCCCTGCTCCGCCATCAAGCCTTGCTCGGTCAATGCCTGAGAAAAAATCGTCAGGCCGTTACCGCTGCGCTCGGCGAGACTTCCGTCAGTGTTGACGATCAGCACATCGAACGGCGCAGATGCCTGAAACGGGCCGATCAGCAGGCCGTCGCTGCGGTGGGGTTTGCTGTCGGCCGGGCGTTGGCCTTCGGGCCAGTGACAGCACAAAGCGATGGCTGCCTCGCTCCATTGCTGCCTGGATACGGCGCACTCTGCGGCCCTCGCTGGCAAAGCGATTCCGGCCTCGCGCAAGGCTTGGGGTGAGACTACAGCGTAGATATTGCCGCGTGCGTCGTAGAACTTCGTCATGCCTTGTTCCCGTATCCATGCTGGCGAAAATCCGACTGTAAACCGCAAACCAGTGTGGGAGCGAGCCTGCTCGCGAAGGCGGTGCGTCAGTCGACAATTCCATATTTGACCCACCGCTTTCGCGAGCAGGCTCGCTCTCACAGGGTAGGATGTTCACCGTTATGCCCCGAAAGGCCTGAGATCGAACCTCAACGCCATCAGAATGTCACTCGGGATGCAGTTGTTTTTTTGCCAAGGATCGATATGACCAGCCTCAACCCCCAAGACACGTTCGTCCCCGGACGCCTGCAACAGATGTCCACGCGCGTTGCCTTTTTCATTGCCGGCCTCGGCATCGCCGCGTGGGCGCCGCTGGTGCCGTATGCCAAGGCGCGAGCCGGGCTGGATGAGGGCACGCTGGGGTTATTGCTGTTGTGCCTGGGCGTCGGCTCGATTCTGGCGATGCCGCTGGCGGGGATTCTTGCCACGCGTTTTGGTTGCCGACGTGTGGCCACCGCCGGCACCTTGTTGATCTGCGCGGCACTGCCCTTGCTGGCGACGGTGTCGTCGATCCCGGCGCTGATCGCCACGCTGTTCATGTTCGGCGCCGGTCTCGGCACGGTGGATTCGACGGTGAACTTGCAAGCGGTGATCGTCGAGCGCGCCAGCGGCAAGCACATGATGTCGGGTTTCCACGGCTTGTTCAGCCTCGGCGGCATCGTCGGTGCGGCGGGTGTAAGCGCCCTGCTGGGCCTCGGCCTGACACCGCTGGCGGCGATGCTGGTCGTCGTCGTGTTGCTGATAGGCGCCTTGCTCAAATGCGTGCCGCACATGTTGCCGTACGGCAGCGAAAGCTCCGGCCCGGCCTTCGCCATTCCCCATGGCATCGTGCTGTTTATCGGCGGCATGTGCTTCATCGTGTTCCTCACCGAAGGCGCGGCGCTGGACTGGAGCGCCGTGTTTCTCGCTCAGGAACGCGGGATCGACACGGCCTACGCGGGCCTGGGTTACGCAGCGTTTGCCCTGACCATGACCGCCGGCCGTCTGCTGGGTGACCGCATCGTGCGCAAGCTGGGTGCGACGCGGATCATTCTGTTCGGCGGTCTGTTGGCGGCGGCGGGGTTATTTCTCGCCACCTTCGCGCCGAGCTGGCAAGCGGCGCTGGTCGGGTATGCGCTGGTCGGCGCCGGTTGCTCGAACATCGTGCCGGTGCTGTACACGGCGGTGGGCAAGCAGACGGTGATGCCGGAGAGCATCGCGGTACCGGCGATTACCACGCTGGGTTATGCCGGGATTCTCGCCGGGCCGGCGGTGATCGGTTTTGTCGCGCATGCCAGCAGTCTGAGTTTTGCCTTTGGATTGATGGCGGTGTTGCTGGTGGCTGTGGCGATCGGCGGCAAAGTTCTGAAGGTCTAAAGCAAAAGATCGCAGCCTTCGGCAGCTCCTACATGGATTTGCGTTCCCCTGTAGGAGCTGCCGAAGGCTGCGATCTTTTGATCTTGTGCTTTAAAAACCTACGCTGGCCTGCACGAAGAACGTGCGCGGTGCGCCGACATACATCCCCGAGTTGTTGTCGCTGGAGCGGGTGAAGTATTGCTTGTCGAAGACGTTCTTCACCCCGGCACCGAGCTTGAGGTTCGACACCTGCGGACCGAAGTCATAACCGCCGCGCACGTTCCAGGTCACGTAACCCGGGATGTCGCCGTACTGCCCATCCGCTGTGCCTTCGGTGATGTAGTTGCCGTTGAAGCTGCCATCCGCATTCACACCGGTGCCCGGCGAACGCTGTTTCGATTGGGCGAAGCCATCGATGTTGTACGTCCAGCGGTTGATCTCGTAACGCAAACCGACCGTCGCAACTTGCCGCGAATAGAACGGCAGATCGCGGCCCTTGAAGCCGGGGATTTCGCCTTCATAAGTGGCGCGGGTGTAGGTGAAACCGGCGTTGGCGGTCAAACCATCGAGGCGTGGATCGAGGGCGGCCATGTCGTAGTGCGCCGAGGCTTCGATGCCCTGGTGCTTGGTCGCGCCGAGATTGGTCCAGCCGACGTCGTTGCTGATGTATTGCAGTTCGTCATCGAAGTCGATGTAGAACAGCGTCACCTCGCCGCCCCAGACATCATCGTTGTAACGCGTGCCGATCTCGTAGGTCTTGGCCTTTTCCGGCTCCAGACCGTTGGCGGTGCTGTCACCCGAACCGCCCTGGCCGAGCTGGAAATATTGCAGGCTGCCGAATGAGGTTTCGTAGTTGGCGAACAGCTTCCAGGCATCGGACAGGTGATACATCACGCTCAGCGCCGGCAGCGGCTCATTGCTTTCGATGCTGCGGTTTTTCTCCTGGACCGGCCGGCCAGCGGTGTCGAGCACGGCGCGGTCGTGCCAATCGGTGCTGATGTGTTCGAAGCGAATGCCTGGGGTGATGGTCCAGTTGCCGACGTCGATCTTGTTGTCGACATACACCGAATTGGCCTCGGTGCCACCGGTGCGATCCTGGAACACATGGCCGTCGGAGGTCGGCGTGACCACCGGCTGATTGTTGACCAGCGCCAGACGGCTCGATTCTTCGTGCATGGCCTCTTTCAGATAGCGATAACCGACGCTGACTTCCTGGGTGGTTGGGCCGACATCGAACACCCGCGACACGCGCGGCTCGATGCCGAGGGTGTAGTAGGAACGCGGGTACGAGCTGAGGGTGCGCTGATCGCGCGCAGCGATGGTACTGCCGCGAAAGCTGTCGGTGTAGTAGGTGAGGATTTCTGCCTGGGTGCGCTCGTCGATCTGGCGAATCCACTTGAACGACACGTCCTTGCGTCGGCCTGTGAACTGGTCGTAGTCACGCACCGATTCGTACGGTTTGTCGTCGTACTGACGCTGGGTCAGACCGCCGGGCATGTCGGCGCTGGCGTCGTAGTAGTGGAAATTGAGACTGAAATCGTCTTGGTCGGTCGGCGCCCAGTGCGTCTTGAGCAGCACGTCGTCGATGTCGTTGCCGTTGTTGCGCTCGCGATAGCCGTGGCCGTTGACGCCGGAGTACAGCAACGCGACGCCCATGCCGTTGTCGGCGGTGCCGCCAAGAAATGCGGTGTCAATGTGTTTCCAGCCGCCGTACTGCGTGGTTTCCAGGGTGGTGCCGATTTCGCCGGTGGTTTTCTCCGGGATCGCGCGGGTCACGAAGTTGATCACGCCGCCGACGTTCTGTGGCCCGTAACGCACGGAACCGGCGCCACGCACGACGTCGATGCTGTCGAGGTTGCCCGAGGAAATCGGCGCCATCGACAGTTGCGGCTGGCCGTACGGAGCAAACGCGGCAGGTACGCCGTCGATCAGCACGGTCGAGCGTGGCGACAGGCGCGAAGTCAGACCGCGTACGCCGACGTTGAGGGAAATATCACTGCCGCCGGTGCCATTGGAGTCCTGCACCTGCACGCCGGGCACGCGTTTGAGCACGTCGCTTACGTTCATCGCGCCCTGCTCGACCATCGCTTCGCGGCGAATCACCGTGCGTGCGCCGGGGTGGTTCTGCACCACCGCCGCGTCGGCGTCACCGAGCCAGTCGCCGACCACTTTGATGTCGGTCACGCCGAGCTCCAGCGGGCCGTTGCTGGCTGCGGAGGTGGCGGCTGGAGCGAGCGTCACCGAGCCTTCATTGATCTGATAATCGAGACCGCTGCCCTGCAACAGCTGCCGCAGCGCCTGCTCCGGCGAAAGGTCGCCGTCGACCGCTGGCGCCTGTTTGCCGGCCACCAGCTCAGGGCTGAAAAACACCTGCAGCGAGGTTTGCTGGCCCAGTTCGCTCAAGGCCTGGCCCAGCGGTTGCGCGCGGATATGAATGGCTTCAGCGGCAAACGCCGACGGCATCGCGGCGCTGACCGCCAGCGCGAGAGCCAGTGGCAACCAAGGGGATTTTTTATTGTGGATTGTGGTGATGTTCACGTCGTACGCAGTCCTGTGGATCGCAAGAGTGTGCAGCTGTTAATGCAAACCAGTTGCAGTTGAACAGGAAGACGATGAACTGGAAAAAAACCTGAATGCTATCTGGAAATTATTTCCTGACTGCCATCGGCCAAGGTGCGAATGGACACTGGCAGGATGCCCGGCAAGGCTTTGAGCAAGGCGTCGGTGTCGTCGGACTTGAACACGCTGGTCAGGCGCAGGCTGGCCACGTTCGGCTGGGATACGGTCAGCGGTTTGTCGCGATAGCGCGATACTTCCGCCGCTACTTCGCCGAGGCTGGCGTTGTTGAACACCAGTTTGCCGTTGCGCCATGCGGTCAGTTCCGCCGGGTTGACCGCGTAGGCCGGCAGGACTTTGCCCTGAGCATCGACCGCAGTGCCGAGGCCTGCGGTGAGGTTGATGAATTCGTTGTCCGGGGCAGCACTTCCCTGCACCTTCACCGTGCCCTGCTCCACCGCAACGCGGGTCTGCGTGGCATCGCGGCGCACATCGAAACGCGTACCGGTGACTGTGACCTTGCCGCTGCCGGCTTCGACAATAAACGGACGCGAGGCGTCGTGTTCAACACTGAACATCGCCTCGCCCGCGCTCAATTCGATCAGCCGCCAATCCTTCTCATAACGCACCTGCAAGCGGCTGCGACTGTTCATATCGATCACCGAACCATCCGGCAACGCTACATGCTTGCGCTCGCCCGGCGCCGTGGCGAACTCGGCGCGGTAACCGCCCGGATGATTCAGCCCGCTGAACAGGCCAAGTCCCAGCGCCACGGTCAGAACACTCGCGGCCACGGCATAACGCAGCAACGGCCGGCGTTCGCGGCGGGGAGTTTGCGCAAGCGCCTGAAGACGCGACGTCGGCAGCAGATCAGCCGCCGTCCACAAGCCTTGCAGCAACTGGAATTCCTCACGGTGCTGCGGATGCTCGTTCAGCCAGGCCTCGAAGCGCTGCCGTTGCTCGATGCTGACATCCGGCTCCTGCAGACGCACGAACCATGCCGCCGCCTCGTCACGCACCGCCGCTTGCCCACAGGCGCAATCACCCGTCTCCATCATGGAATGTCCTGTCCGGCTGAGAATGAAAAGGTGCGAACGCTCATGACTGCAAGCCATCCAGCCGCTCACGCAGATGGCGCAGGGTGCGGATCATATACTTTTCGACCATGTTCTTGGACAGCCCCAGGCGTTCGGCGATTTCTGCCTGAGTCAGGCCTTCGATCTTCTGCCAGACAAAGATCTTGCGGCAGTTGAGCGGCAGCTCGGTGAGCGCGCGTTCGATGGAATCGGCCAACTGGATCGCGTGCATGTAATGCTCCGGATCGCCCGCCGACGACGCAGTGTCCTCGACCGCCTCCGACTCCAGGGCGCCCCGCCGGTCCTCACGCCGATAACCATCAACGGCGATATTGCGCGCGGTCTGGTGCAAATACGCACGCGGCTGCTGCACCGCCGCCGAATCCGCCTCGAGCACCCGCACAAAGGTGTCGTGCGCCAGATCCTCGGCCTGCGCGCGATTGCGCAGGCGACGAGTCCAGGTGCCGATCAACTCTTCGTAATGCTCGAAAAAGCCGGATCTGCGGGAGCGCATGGGGGATGGGCGGCGTGGTGAGAAAGGGGCGTGAATAGTAATGCTTCGTATTAATACAAAGCAATGCACGCGGTGATGGTGTTTTTGATGCGCAAGGTGCAACCACCGACGACGCCGAGCTCCGATGGGCATTGAATAGGACCCTGTGGGAGCGAGCCTGCTCGCGAATGCGGTATGTCAGCAACGATGATGGTGACTGACACGTCGCCTTCGCGAGCAGGCTCGCTCCCACAAGGGAAAAGCGTGAATGCCTCAGGCCTGCGGCAGTTTGCGGAAGCCCACCGCCAGTCGATTCCAGCCGTTGATGGTGTTGATCGCCACCGTCAGGTCAACCAGTTCCTTCGGCGAAAACTGCGCAGCGACGACTTCATAGTCTTCGTCCGGCGCGTGGGTCAGGCTCAGTTGTGTCAGCGACTCGGTCCACAGCAGCGCGGCGCGTTCACGCTCGCTGAAGAACGGCGCTTCCCGCCATGCCGTCACGGCGAACAGGCGGCGTGGGGTTTCGCCGTCCTTGATCGCGTCGGCGGTGTGCATGTCGATGCAGAATGCGCAGCCGTTGATTTGCGAAGAGCGCAGCTTGACCAGTTCGAGCAGGCTCTTTTCCAGCGACAGTTTCGAGACGGCATTTTCCAGCGCCATCATCGCTTTCATGGCATCAGGGGAAGCGGTGTAGAAATCGGCACGAGGTTGCATGGTGGGCTCCGGGGTAGCGATTGAATGTGTGGCTACGTTAGTCCCCGGGGGTGGTTCGGCAAATAGCCAATATTGCAGAAGAACGGTAGGCCACTCGGCGCGGCGACTGACCGCTCGTCACTCGACGGGCACCAAGGTTTCAGTGCGCAAGACCAATATCAGGTAATCCCCTTTATCAGGAGACGTACCATGATGACGCGCAAATTCACTTCGTTATTGTTGGCCGGCCTGCTCGCCACGGCGTCCGCCGCCAGCTTCGCGGCCAATGACAGCACCGATGCGACGGGCACCAAGTCCGGCGGCGCCAGCAGCTCGACCATGCCGCCAGACAACACCCCGGGCTCGCCATCGGGTGGCAGCGGTTCTGGCGGAACCAATAACGGCACCGGCACCGGTACTGGCTCGGGCATGGGCACCGGCACGGGTACCAATGGCGGCGCCAGTGGCTCGGGTTCCGGCGCGGGCGGTGGCACCGGTTCGGCCGGCGGCGGCACGGGTGGCGCGGGCGGTGGCACGGGCAGCTGAACGAACAAGAGCCATCCCAGATAGTCCTGCATACATCAGGACCCAA
The DNA here is from genome assembly GCF_979253165.1 of Pseudomonas sp. AC083. Taxonomy (NCBI): domain Bacteria; kingdom Pseudomonadati; phylum Pseudomonadota; class Gammaproteobacteria; order Pseudomonadales; family Pseudomonadaceae; genus Pseudomonas; species Pseudomonas sp. AC083. The sequence goes on along the minus strand of NZ_CEEDDH010000002.1, from coordinate 142,769 downwards.
TGTGGGAGCGAGCCTGCTCGCGAAAGCGGTCTGTCAGCCAACCTTGATGCAAGCTGACACACCCATTCGCGAGCAGGCTCGCTCCCACTTCTGATTTCTGTTGATTGAAAGAATCAGCGATCCGAACGCATCAGCTCGGCGAAACCTTCTTCCGGCGCATACACCGCCGCGCGATTGCGTCCGGCATTTTTCGCCTGATACAACGCCGCGTCCGCGCGCTGGATAAACACCTGCGGGCTGTCGTTGCCGTGTGGAATAAACGCATAACAGCCCAAGCTCACGGTGAGATAACCGGTCGGCGACCCACTGTGGATGATGTGCTTGTCGATCACGCTACGGCGAATCTGCCCGGCTATCGCCAGCGCGCCGTTGATGTCCGTGTCTGGCAACAGCACGGCAAATTCTTCGCCGCCATAACGCACCGCCAGATCCGACTTGCGCTGGCAGCAGGCCTTCACCACTTGCGCCACCTGCGCCAGGCATTGATCGCCGGCGACATGGCCGTAAGCATCGTTGTAACGCTTGAAGAAATCGATATCGAGCATGATCAGGCTGACCGGGCTGACCTGGCGCGCACCACGAGCAAACTCGATGTCCAGCGAGCGCTCGAACAAGCGCCGATTGGCCAATCCGGTGAGGCTGTCGTGGGTGGCGATCTGCTCCAGCGCCAGTTGCGCCTTGCGCAGATTTTTCTCGATACGCTCGCCGTCGCGCACTTGATGAATGAACACCCAGCCGAACAGGCCAACCCCGAGAATCACCAGCGCGACAATCACGCTGGACTGAAATGCGCGGTCATACCAGCCCTGCAGAATCGTGTCTTGCGACGTCGCGGCAGAGACCACCAGCGGATACGAGGCGAGCTGGCGATAGCCATACAAGCGGGTCACGCCGTCGACCACGGAGTTGAGCATCGCGGTGCCAGCGTTAGCGTTCGGCAACAGGGTTTGATAGATCTCGCCGTGGGCCACCGAGGTATTGATCAACGACTCATCAAAGGGCCGTCGCGCCAGCAAGGTGCCGTCGGTCAGCGCCAGAAACATGATGCCGCTGTCATCGAGGCTGAAGCTTTTGAAGAACTGATCGAAGTAGGACATGCGGATGCCCGCCATCAGCACGCCCTGAAAGTTGCCGAGCTGGTCGTTCACGCGTCTGGAAATCGGGATGATCCATTCGCCGTTTTCGCGGCTGCGAATCGCCGGGCCGATGTGCGCAACGGTCGACGCATTCTGCTGATGGAACTTGAAATAGTCGCGATCGGCCACGCCGTTGCCACGAGGCAGATCGGCGAACGAGGTGATGATCCACTGCCCTTCGCGATCGAAGAGAAAGATGCCATGCAGCTGATCCAGTTGCTGCGCGCGGCGGGCAAAAATCCGCTGCAACCGAGGTCGCTGCGCCGCCCCGTAACCATCGTCCTGAATCCAGTCGACCAGGCTGGTCATTACCAGATCCGCTGCACGTACAGTGTCTTCGGCCTGCTGCGCCATGGCCCGGGTCAGGTTGCCCGAGGCCATCTTCGCCACTGCCAGATCCTGGCGCCGCGACTGCTCCAGTTGCAGGTACAGCAGACCGCACAGGCACAGGCTCACCGCAACGATGAACAGCACCGCCGCTTTGCGAAGCGGCAACCGTTTGAGCGTGCCGGGGGCCTGATGCGGATCGTGAATGGGGATTGGCAAAAGCATGTCCTGGGCAGGTACGACAGGGGCGCGAGCCCGAAACCCTTGTATGTGTGAGCGTAGCCCACCGGGATGTACCGGGCAAACGCCCGCCTCCCGCCCAGTTATCGGCGCGTCGCGAGTTTGGATGATCGCTTTTCGTCGATTTATTTACGATTGCTCTTTTACGGTTAATCAGTTGTGCAGGGCCAGGCGTCGCATCGCGCTGGTCAGGTGTGCGCGGGCACTTTGCGCATCGCCTTCACGCATCTGTTCATAGGCGCGCTGCGCAATCGCATGAGGCACCGGTTTCAATTCGCGCTGAGTGGCCATCGCCAGCAGTTGCACCTGCGCGGCGCGTTCCAGGTAATACAGATCGTCCCAGGCTTCGGCGATGGTCGGCGCGGCGACAATCACACCGTGGTTTTTCAGAAAGAGAATGTCGGCATCGCCCATGACGCTGGCGATCCGGTCGCCTTCGGATGCGTCCAGTGCGAGGCCGTTGTAATCCTCGTCCACCGCTGTGCGCCCGTAAAATTTCAGCGCGGTCTGCCCCAGCCACAGCAGCGGCGGGCCTTGCAACAGGCACAACGCGGTGGCGTGGGGCATGTGCGTATGGAACGCGACTTTTACCCGTGGCAGTTGTTTGTGCAGGCGCGCGTGGATGTAGAACGCAGTTGCTTCGGGCTCGCCATCGCCATCGCCATCGACCACATTGCCGGCGAAGTCACAGACCAGCAGATTCTGCGCGGTCACTTCCGAAAAAGCGTAGCCGTATGGATTGACCAGAAACAGATCGTCATGCCCCGGCAGCATCGCCGAAAAGTGATTGCAGATGCCCTCCTCCAGCCCATGCAGCGCGGCCAGTTGAAAGCACGCGGCGAGTTCGTTGCGGGCGGTGATGATCGCCTCGGTTTCCAGGTTAAGCGTTGCGCTGGGTCTGGCTTTGCCAGTGCCGCTCAAGATATGAGCCATGGCAATTCTCCTTAGGTCCAGCCGAGGGATTTGAACAGCGGCAGCACTTGATCGAGGCTGGAGAGGATCGCGTCGGGGCGATAGTCCGGCAACAACTGACGACCCGTGCCGCGATCGATCCACACGCAACGAAAACCCATGTCCCGCGCCGCCGTGTGATCGAGCATGGGGCTGGCGCAGATGTGCACCACTTCATCCCGGGTCACGCCCAATTGCTCATGAGCGTAGTCGAACAGACGCGGCGCCGGTTTGTAGGCACCGGCCTGTTGCGCGGTGATCACCCGGTCGATATGGCCGCCGAGCTGCGCAACGTTGCCGGCAATGATCTCGTCGTCGGTGTTGGAGACGATGCACAGCTTGAAGCCCAAGGCTTTGAGCTGCGCGAGGGTGTCGACCACTTCGGCAAATGGCGGCATGTTCGGGATGGCTGTCGCCAGGCGTTGACTGTCCTCGGGCTGGCTCGGCAAGCCCAACTCTGCCAGCGCCAGGTGCAGGCCGAGGGTGCTCAGTTCCCGAAAGGAACGGTGCGGCGGAGTTTGTTCCAGACGATGCTCGTGAAGGTCGTAGACTTCGATCAGCTTAGCGGCGTCGACGGCGTGCTCGCCCTTGTCGCTGAGCATTTTCTCAACCACTGTTTTCAGGCCTTCGTCCCACTGAATCAGCGTGCCATAGCAATCGAAGGTCAGCCATTGCGGGCGTGGCGTGTTGTTCAAGGTCATCGGTCGATTCCTCCAGAGTGAGGACTTCAGCTTATGAGCGTGCGGTGATAGTGTGAAATTAAATAAATAGGCGATAGTCATTCGCAAAACCACTGACAGGAATACCGCCATGCTGGATCTGGAACTGCTGAAAACCTTTGTCTGCGTGGTCGACGAAGGCAGCTTTACCCGCGCTGCCGAACGGGTGCATCGCACGCAATCGACGGTCAGCCAGCAGGTGCGCAAACTCGAGGATCTGGTCGGCCACCCGCTACTCCTGCGCGACCGCAGCGGATTGAACGTCGCGGTCACCGAACACGGCGAACTGCTGATCCACTACGCGCGTCGGTTACTGGCACTGTCCGCCGAAGCTACGCAAGCGCTGGCCAGTGACGTCGACCTGGAAGTGCTGCGCATCGGCATGCCGGAAGACTTCGACGCCCGGCGCATGGCACTGATCCTCGCCGGCTTCACCCGCAACCATCCGCAAGCGCGCCTGGAAACCATCAGCGGCATGAGCCTCGATCTGCGCCAACGCCTCGACGCCGGCGACATCGACATTGCCCTGATCAAACGCGAGCCCGACAGCGGCCCGGCATGGGCTACCTGGCCGGAACGACTGGTATGGGTCAAAGGCACCGAATTCGACACCTCCAGCGGTGTGCTACCGCTGGCACTGTTTCCGCAGGGCTGCCTGTACCGACAGCGGGCGATTCGCCTGCTCGATGTGGCGCAGCGACCATGGCGAGTGGCGTTCGGCAGCCACAGCCTGACCGGAATTCAAGCCGCAGTGGCATCTGGGTTAGGGGTTTCGGTGTTGCCGGTTTCGGCGGTATTGCCAGAGCACGAGGTGTGTAGGGATCTGCCGGAGTTGGCGCCGACGGAACTGGCGCTGGTTAGCCGCGAGGGAGTGTTGAGCGGGTTGCAGCGGGGGCTGGTGGAGTTTTTGCGTGGGGAATTGGGGGTGGATGCGGGGGGATTTGCGTGAATCCCCCCCGGAGGGTTATTGGGGTTTGTTGATTTCGCGGAGCAGGTCGGCGGTGGGGATGTTCATGGTGTTTGAGTAGTAGGGTTTGTAGCCGAAGGCGGTGATGACGACTTTGCAGGGTATGTTTTTTTTGCGGGATAGCAGGTCGTTGAGTTCCGGTACTGAAAGATTGTCCTGCGTGCTGCCGTTATCTTGGGTTTGGCTTAAAAAGGCACTTGTTACATAGTTGAATCTGCCCCGTGCTTTGTTCGACGCATCTTCGTCGATTAAACCGTATGCGGAATACCTGAACCGGTTAGTAATCGAAAAATCCTCGTCTTCACCCAGTGCGCACTTCAGCATTGTCGAAGCGGCACCTACCCTTTTGCCCCTGTTGAATAAATCCAATAGATCTACGTCAGAGCCATAATAAAAAGCGTAAAGGGAGCTATTGCCCTCCCTTTCTAAAGTATGAAAGTTCAGGTTTGCGGGAGGAACACTGTGATCCTTGGCGCAAGAGGTACAGAAAATGAGCATGAGCCCAACCGACAACTTCTTCATTCAACAGGTTTCCTTGTTGATTGCATCGTACATAAGGTCACTCACTGACCGTCCTTGGGCGATGGGCGACAAGAACATCGCTGAAGCATTAGCGTGGTTCGTATTCATATTCACATTGATATCTGGCCCGCTATTGATCTGCCATTTTTCTCCGAAATCAGCTACTGAGTCGGATTGATCAGGCCTCGATGGCACAGCCTTTATGTTGATCCAGTAATTAGCTACCGGCGTTGGCTTGTCTCCATAAATGTCGGACCCTAGCCAGACCAGCGTGCCTTCCCCCACTGGGTCGAGCGTTACCAGCATCTTGATTTCGTAGCCCCACCCGGACATGACACTGGACAGATGCGCACCATTCCAGCCGCCCAGACTGTGACCGACGATGAAGATGGGGCAGGATTTATAGGGAATCAAACTAAGCACATTTTTCTGAATGTCCTTCTTCCCTCGCACTTCGTTATAACCAAGCCACTTGGACTTATACTTCCCCGCCTTCTCCAACGCGTCATTTCGCTTATCGAAAACGGTTTTAGCATCGCTGACGTTTTCGAAAGGCCCTGAAAAGTAATAACTCTCCTTATCCCCAGCCCCGCCAATAAAAAGCACGATCGCCTTGGTACTTTCCACCGGCACAGGCTTGGCACTGACATCCTTCTTGTCGGTCAGCGTATGCTCCTTGTGCAGCTTGTAAGTGTTGCCCTTCGCGCACGTTACCGTCTCAGCCGTCATTGCATCACTCCTCCAGAAACAGCTTGATGGTTTCAGGCAGGTGCGAACTGACTTCATGGGTAAATCCGTCGGCATCAGACACGCCATGCTCCATGCGCCCGTCGGCGCGCTGGATCATGTAGGGATGGTTGAGCATCGGTTCACCGGTCACATCGTTGACCAGTTTCAGCTTGTCGGTAAAGTGCACCGGCATCGGCAGCAGACCACTGAAAGGCGCCGCGACTACGGTGTCGCCAATGATCACCGTGCCTGAACCGCCGATGACGACATTACCGTGGCCACCGGTGCTGTCCAGCGTCGCCGCGTTCAGGCCATTGATGAACACGGTGCCAGATACAGCGCCGCTGATCGCGCTGCCGCAAGCGGACTTGTCAGTGATGCGCGCAGCCGCCAGTCCGTCGAAATTCACGTTCGGCGAGCCGCTGACGATCGGGTTGGTGCCATGTCCCGGCAACGGGCAGGCGGTGGGGTCGGTGACGCGGGCAGCGGGTTTTCCGCTCATGAACAGCTCCTTGCAATGTGTCGTGCAGATCCTTTGAGGCGCGCAGCATGCGCGAATTTGCCAAACGCTACAAATCGTCAGGCGAAAAAAAGGCGCTCGTGCGAGCGCCTCTTTTCATAGGCTGTTACTGATGCTCACCGTACCGGCGGCACCCGAATATCCCCCGCCCGGCACTGCGTCTTCACCCCTTTGCCACACGCGCCGAACTGCAAATCCTTGTCCATGCACACCCGCACTTCCGACAGCTGCGGGCCGCTGCAAACCACCGCAATTCCATCCTCGGGAAGACCCGGATTGGCCTTGCGAAACAGATCGACAATCTCCTGCGCTTCGAAGTAGTACGACGTCGAGCCGAACGGCTGTAACGCCTGCGGAATCTTCACCGCGCCGAGGGCCTGATCGGACTTGTCCAGATAGCCCTCCGCGCCAAGACCGCTGCAGGTACCGTGCTTGGACCATTCGTGATCAAGGAGTTTTTTCGTCGGGTACATCGTCAGGCCCTTGCTGGTTTCTGCCGCCGATAGCCTGGTCAGCGGCGGGCAGGATTCTGGCCAGCCGCCCTTGGTGTATTGCGGCCACAAACCGTGCAGGACAAAACCATAACCCTTGCCGGTGCACTGCGCGTCGTCCTTGTGCGTCAGACAAAAAGTCGGCGACCAGGACAGCGCCAGCAGGTAGTAGTCGAACACCCCCGCCACCGATTCCGCCTGCGCTTTATTCGACTCCGGCTGACGCGCCGAACTCATGCCGATGCTACCGGCCGTCAGCGCGATCAGCGCCAGAATTGTAAACAGCTTTTTCATTAACCCGTTCCTTGGGACGCCTGCGTCCGTGGTTTTCGTTGTTGGCCAGACCTGGCCAGTGCTGATTTCGACACGCTTGTATTGCAAGCGCATGACGCAAGGCAAGGCCCTGCGCCGTTCAAAGGTCTACGCTGAACAGGCAGACATCCAACAAGGGAACCGACATGAGTAAAGCAGACGAACTCGCCGCCAGACTCAAGCAGACACGGCATATCCAGGCTGATGCGGCGCTGGAAATCGATTGCTGGCCTGCTCAGGTGTACGACTTGTACCACCGCATCGAAGCCTGGCTACAGCCAGTCACCGAAGTAGGGTTGAAGATTCGGCGCAATCCTACGCACGTTTGCGAAAGTTCGCCGGACGGCGAAAGCCACGACTACGCCATCGACCAGTTGGTGATCGAAGCCAACCATCACAGTTTGATGTTCGATCCGATTGCGCGGTTTACCGAGGACGGTTGCGGACGTGTCGAGATCAAGGTGCCGGGGCGCGATCAGTCGTTGCTGCGCACGGTTGACGAGCATGGCGAGAGTCACTGGTGGTTGCAGACTATCGAGACCGGCCAGGAGCTGGATGCGATCGCGCTGACGGAAAACAATCTGCTGCAAGTGGTGCAGCAAGGGCTGGAGCTTTAAGCCGCCCGGGTTAACTGACAAAACTGTAATGTTTGCCTCAGCCAACTGAAAGCCCGGGCTGGCTAGTCTCTCTGTCATGAGCCAGACGGGGATTTCCAGCGCATGCCTTCCATTCTCACAAGACGCACTTTTGTCAAAGGCCTGGCCGCCGGTAGCTTGCTCGGTGGCCTCGGGCTCTGGCGGACACCGGTCTGGGCGCTGAACGGCGCCGCGCCCGTCAACGAACTGAGCGGCAACGAATTCGAGTTGTTCATCGGCGAAACCCCGGTCAATTTCACGGGTTCGGCGCGCACAGCGATGACCATCAACGGCAGCCTGCCCGGCCCGCTGTTGCGCTGGCGCGAAGGCGATACCGTGACGCTGCGGGTGCGAAACCGGCTCACCGCCGACACCTCGATTCACTGGCACGGCATTCTGCTGCCGGCGAACATGGACGGCGTGCCGGGTCTGAGTTTCCACGGCATCGAACCGGGCGGCGTGTACGTTTACCAGTTCAAGGTTCGGCAACACGGCACCTACTGGTATCACAGCCATTCCGGCTTACAGGAGCAGGCCGGCGTCTACGGGCCGCTGGTCATTGAGGCCAAGGAGCCAGAGCCTTTCCAGTACGATCGCGACTACGTGGTGATGCTCAGCGACTGGACCGACGAAGACCCGGCCAGACTGATGAAGACCCTGAAAAAACAGTCCGACTACTACAACTTCCACAAACGCACCGTCGGCGACTTTATCAACGATGTCGGTGAGAAAGGCTGGGGCGCCACGGTTGCCGATCGCACGATGTGGGCGCAAATGAACATGAACCCCACCGACATCGCCGACGTCAGTGGCGCCACGTATACCTTTTTGATCAACGGCCAGGCCCCCGATGACAACTTCACCTGGCTGTTCCGTCCCGGCGAAAAACTGCGCCTGCGCCTGATCAACGGCTCGGCCATGACCTATTTCGATGTGCGTATTCCGGGATTGAAAATGACTGTGGTGGCTGCCGATGGCCTGCACATCAAACCGGTCAGCGTCGATGAACTGCGCATTGCCGTGGCCGAGACCTATGACGTGATCGTTGAACCTGAAACCGAGGCCTACACCCTCTTCGCTCAGGCGATGGATCGCAGCGGTTACGCCCGTGGCACTCTCGCCACACGCGCCGGCATGTCGGCAGCAGTGCCGACGCTGGATCCGCGTCCGTTGGTGAGCATGGACGACATGGGCATGGGCGGCATGGATCACGGCAGCATGGACATGAGCGCCATGGATCACTCCAGCATGGGCCCGATGCAAGCCCATCCCGACAGTGAAAACAACAATCCGCTGGTGGACATGCAGGCCATGATCACCGCGCCAAAGCTCGACGACCCAGGCCTCGGCCTGCGCAACAACGGCCGCCGAGTGCTGACCTACGCCGACCTGCGCAGCACCTTCGAGGACCCGGACGGCCGCGATCCGGGCCGCACGATAGAACTGCACCTGACCGGCCACATGGAGAAATTCGCCTGGTCGTTCAACGGCATCAAATTCTCCGATGCCGAGCCTCTACGGCTGAAATACGGCGAGCGCATCCGCCTGGTGCTGGTAAACGACACCATGATGACCCACCCGATCCACCTTCACGGGATGTGGAGCGATCTGGAAGACGAAAACGGCAACTTTCAGGTGCGCAAACACACCATCGACATGCCGCCCGGCAGCCGCCGCAGCTACCGCGTCACCGCCGACGCCCTCGGCCGCTGGGCCTATCACTGTCATCTGCTTTATCACATGGAAACGGGCATGTTCCGCGAAGTGCGGGTGGAAGAATGAAGAGACCGATCATGACTCGACTCAGCGTGTTCTCGCTGCTACTCGCCGGCACCTCCGCCATGGCCGCCGACGCCATGCACGGCATGGACCACAGCCAGATGCCCGGGATGGATCATTCGGCGATGCAAAGCATGGACGACGGCATGATGCAGCCCGCCGCGCCCAGCGAAAGCCGCACGCCGATTCCGCCCGTGACCGACGCCGACCGCGCTGCGGTGTTCACCAGCCCCGGCGGTCATCAGGTGCATGACAGCGTTATAAACAGCTACTTTCTTGCCGACAAACTCGAATGGCAGAACGCCGATGACGGCAGCGCTTTGGCCTGGGATCTGTCCGGCTGGATCGGCGGGGATACCGATCGGCTGTGGCTGCGCTCTGAAGGCGAGCGCAACAATGGCAAGACTGAAGACGCGGAAATTCAAGCGCTGTGGGGCCACGCCATTTCACCGTGGTGGGACGTGGTCAGCGGCGTGCGTCAGGACTTCAAACCCGGCGCACCGCAAACCTGGGCCGCGTTCGGCGTGCAGGGCATGGCGCTGTACAACTTCGAGGCCGAAGCCACGGCGTTCATTGGCGAGGGCGGCCAGAGTGCGGTACGCCTGGAGGGCGACTACGACATCCTGCTGACCAATCGACTGATCCTGCAGCCGACCGCTGAACTGAATATCTACGGCAAAAACGATCCGCAGCGAGGCATCGGCTCAGGGTTGTCCAATACCGAGGCGGGCCTGCGGTTGCGCTATGAAATCCGCCGCGAATTCGCGCCTTATATCGGCGTGAAGTGGAATCGCACTTACGGCAACACCGCTGACTATGCCCGCGAAGAAGACGAGGACCGCAGTGAGGCGCGCCTCGTCCTCGGGGTCAGGCTGTGGTTCTGAATTCTTCTACAAAAACAAACCGGAGACCTTGCATGCGCACATTGACCCTGCCCCTGATATTTGCCAGCGGATTGCTCCTGAGCACCCTCGCCCAGGCCCACCCGAAACTGCTTTCGTCAACGCCGGCCGAAGGCGCGGAAGGTGCCGCGCCGAACAGGATCGAGCTGCACTTTTCCGAGAATCTGGTCACGCAATTCTCCGGGGCCAAACTGGTAATGACCGAAATGGGTGGCATGGCTCACTCGCCGATGCCGATGAAAGCCAAAGTCAGCGCCAGCAGCGATCCGAAAACCATGCTGATCACCCCGCTCGCCCCGCTGCCTGCCGGCACCTATCAGGTGCAGTGGCGCGCGGTGTCCGCCGACACGCACCCGATCACCGGTAACGTCACGTTCAAAGTGAAGTGAACAATGGCGGACCTGCTCAACATCATCCTGCGGTTCGCCTTGTATGTGGATTTGCTGCTGTTGTTCGGGCTGGCGTTGTTTGGCTTGTACAGCTTCAACGCGCTGCTGCGGTTCCGTCCGTTGTTGCGGGGCATGGCGGTGACAGGGGCATTGCTGTCAGTGGCCGGGCTGGTGCTGATGACCCGCGCCATGAGTGGCGAAACACAGCTCGCGGCCTTGTGGCCGCACCTGCAGATGATGGTGTTGGAAACGGACGTCGGCTTGGCGTGGGCACTGCGGATGACAGCGTTGGCCATCGTGGCGATCCGACCGGGTCTGTGGCCAGCGTCGTTGGCAGGCGCCATTGCCCTCGCTTCGCTGGCGTGGAGCGGGCATGGCGCGATGGACGAAGGATGGCTGCGGTTCTGGCACTTTCTCAGCGACATCTTGCACTTGCTTGCGGCGGGAGCGTGGTTGGGTGCCTTGCTGGCGCTGGTGTTGATGGTGAGCGGGCGGATCGGTGACACACGCCTTCGCCTGCTCGCCGATGCAGTGAAACGCTTCGAATGGGTGGGCGCGTTGATCGTGCTGACGGTGTCGGTCACCGGCGTGATGAATTATCTTTTCATCGTCGGCCCAAGGCTCGACGGAGTGCTGTTCGGCATCTACGGACAGCTGCTGGCGTTCAAGGTGCTGGTGTTTGCCGTGATGCTGGTGCTGGCTGCGTTGAACCGCTTTCATCTTGGACCGTCACTGCAACGATCGCTGCGCGACGGCCAGCACCTCATCGCCGCGAACGCGCTGCGACGCAGTGTCGTGATGGAGCTGGCCCTTGCCCTGCTGATCGTGGCGCTGGTGGCGTGGCTTGGCACATTGAGTCCGGACCCGGGATGACACCCGTGGAAGGCTTTCACTACACTGGGCCACCTTCCCTTTCAGAAGCCCGATCTCAATGACAACACTAAAAAGCACGATGATCCTCGGCGGCCTGCTGACCCTGGCGACTGGCGCTCACGCCGACCCCGCCACGTCCCACCTCGACAGCATTCAGCAACAAGGCCAGTTGCGCGTCTGCACCACCGGCGATTACAAGCCCTACACCTTCAAGCGCAGCGACGGCGACTTCGAAGGCATCGACATCAGCATGGCCCGCTCCCTGGCCGACAGCCTCGGCGTCAAGGTGCAATGGGTGCAGACCACCTGGAAAACCCTGATGCCCGACATGCAGGCCGGCAAATGCGACATCGGCATGGGCGGCATCTCGGTCACACTGGAACGGCAGAAAAAAGCCTACTTCAGCAACACCCTCGACACTGACGGCAAGATCCCGCTGGTGCGCTGCGCCGACCAGTCCAAATACCAGACCATCGACCAGATCAACCAGCCCAACGTGCGCCTGGTGGAACCTGCCGGCGGCACCAACGAAGCCTTCGTCCACGCCTTCCTGCCCAAAGCGCAACTGGCCCTGCACGACAACGTAACGATCTTCCAGCAACTGCTCGACAACAAAGCCGACGTGATGATCACCGACGCCTCGGAAGCGCTGTATCAGCAGAAACTCAAACCCGGTTTGTGCGCGGTGAATCCGCATCAATACATGCAATACGGCGAGAAGGCTTACCTGCTGCCACGCGACGACATCAGCTGGAAACTGTATGTCGATCAGTGGCTGCATTTGAGCAAGGTCAGTGGCAAGTATCAGCAGACGTTGGGTGAGTGGATTGCGGTGCCGCAGTAAGCCACGGAACCCGGCCGACGCGCGCATTGAGGGAACGGTTCGCTCAATGCACGCGGTGTCGGGAATCTGAGCATGCTCAAACTGAATGCATTCCTGGCCGGCCTGCTGTTCGGCGTCGGTTGGGGGATAGCCGGCATCTGCCCTGGCCCGGCAGTGACCATCCTGTTGACGGGCCACTGGCAAGCAATGGTTTTCGTATTGGCGATGCTCGCAGGCATGGGGCTATTTACGTTGCTGGAAACCCGACGCACCCCGTGACCGCGGAACAACCGACATTAAGGCGCAGGACATCCACGGCAGCCAGTGTTGGTGGTGATCAATGTTTTGCACAAGATCGCGGATTGGATGATCTCCCCTGCCACGCACTCGTCGAGATCTGCGCCAATGATTTGAAGGCCGGCCTGGCGAACCAGTAGCCCTGCATCAGGTAAATGCCGCAATCGGCGAGAAAGTCTCTTTCCTCGGCACTTTCTATGCCCTCAGCGATCACTTCCACGCCCAGCTCTCTGCACATGTTCACCACGTTGCGCACGATCGTCTGGCGTACGCGGTCACGGTGAATATTGCGGATCAGCGCCATATCCAGCTTGATCAGGTCCGGTTGAAAATCCGCCAACAAGTTAAGGCCGGAATAGCCTGCGCCAAAGTCGTCGATCGCCGTCTTGAAACCAAACTCACGATACTCACGCAAGATATTCATCAAGTGTTTGTTGCTTTCGACGTGCTCGCCTTCCACAGCCTCGAAGATCAGCCGCTCCAGCGGAAAGCCGTACGTGCGCGCCGCTTCCAGCGTGCTGCGAATACACATCTCCGGCCGGTAAACGGCATTCGGCAGAAAGTTGATCGACAGGTACTGCGTCATGCCCAAGTCAGCCGCCGTGGAAATCGCCCGCACTCGACACAGTTGATCGAATCGATAACGGTTCTGATCGTCCACCTTTTCCAGGACAGACAAGGCGCCTTCGCCGTTCACGCCGCGAACCAACGCTTCATGGGCAAACGTCGTTTGATCGCGCAGGTCCACAATGGGCTGGAAAGCGAAGGCGAAATCCATCTCCGGCACGCCTTTGTTCCTACAGCCCTGGCAGCCTCCGGGAGACGCGAATGATTTTGGAAAGTCGGTCATGAACCACCTGATGACGGGGTGCAACCTTCCATGGCGATAAATAAAACAGCTGCTGGCCTTAGTTATCTGCAAACAACGCAATAACTTCAGCCCCCGCGGCGCCTGAATAGTTGAAGGCACCGCGTGCGCCAAGTTGAAAAGATCAGGTGCGGAAATGCGCGGTCATTCGCTGCAGGTCCTGCCCCAGGGACGCCAATTCGATCGTCGCCGCCGCACTTTCTTCGCTGGCGACAGCCGACTGGTCAGCCACATCACGCACACTGACAATGCTGCGGTTGATTTCGTCGGCCACGGCACTTTGCTGCTCGGCGGCGGCCGATATCTGCAGACTCATCTCCTGGATCGTACCGATGGACTGATTGATCTCGGTAATCGCCAATTCGGCTTTCTGCGCCAGTACCACCGTATCGAGGGTGCGTTCGCGGCTTGAGGTCATCAGCGTCGCGGCCGCTTGCGTGCCTTGTTGCAGGGTGACGATCAGCGCTTCGATTTCCTTGGTCGAGTCCTGCGTGCGCTGTGCCAGCGAGCGCACTTCGTCTGCCACCACAGCAAAACCACGACCCTGCTCACCCGCCCGCGCGGCTTCGATAGCGGCGTTCAACGCGAGCAGATTGGTCTGCTCGGCGACGGCTTTGATCACATCGATGACTTTGCCGATCTGCTCGCTGTCCTGAGTCAGCACATTCATCGCACCGCCCAACTCTTCAATGGCCATGGCAAGTTCGCTGATCTGCACCGTCGCCTGCTTGACCACCGTGCTGCCATGGCGCGCCTGCTGATCGGCGAGGGTCGCGGCAGCGGAGGCATCGGTGGTGTTACGCGCAACCTCTTGCACCGTCGAAGCCATTTCATGCATCGCTGTGGCGACCTGATCGACCTCGCTCTTTTGCTGACGCACACCCGCGCTGGTCTGCTCGCTCATCGCCGAGAGCTTTTCCGCAGAAGTGGAAATCTGCGTGACGCCATTGCCGATACCTTGCACCAGCGTGTTCAGGTTCTGCGCCATCTCCTGCATCGCGTTTTGCAGATCGCCCAACTCATCTTTGCGCGCAGACCTGGCCTGGACCGTCAGGTCGCCTTTGGCAATCCGTCGTGCCAGATCAACCGTCAGCGCTAGCGGCGCAGTGATCTGGCGCGAGATGACCACCGAAGCCAACAGCCCGATCACCAGCGCCAACGCAGTCAATACCGCCATCTGAATAAAAGCCGAATGCTGATCCTCATGCGCAAGGCGCTGCTGGGTGTCCATCAGGCCACTCATGATCTTGTCCATCGCCTTGCTTTCCTGGTCGACCTGCTCGCGCATGTTCTGCTTCTGCTCAAACAGCCCCGCCACTTCCACCAGTACTTCGCGATAACGGCGCATGCCGGCGTGGGCTTCTTCCAGTTGGCTCGACAGCGCCGTCGGCAGGCTGGTGCGCGCCTTGCTGATATCACTCAAGAAGCTATCGATGGTTTCCATCAGCAGTTTTTTGTTCACGTCGTTGGGCACCGCAATGTAACGACGCAACATCAGGCGAAACGTGGTCATGCCATTGCGCAAATCGGCCACCGTGCGCAGCTCCCGAACGCGTTCTCCATCGGCAGACGCCAAGGCACTGGTCGTGGTGCCTTCAAGCATGCCGGCAAAAGTTTGCGCGTACTTGTCCGACAGCGCCGTCAGCGGTTTCAGCGCATCCGTGGTCGACTGATCGGCAGCGATCAGCCGTTTGACCTTCTGGTCGTAGGCAACAATCGTGGTTTGCAAAGCCTTCAAGGCTTGCTGGTTTTCAGCGCGGGTCAAGGTGTCCAGCGCCTTGCCCACAAGGCCCTGCAAGACATTCAACTGCGCGTTATAGGACTCGGCGAACGCTGCGTCAGCGGCGGCTTCGTACTGTTTCTCGGACAGACGCATATTTTGCGTAGCGTCATTCAACGTGCCGATCAGGCGCGTCGTACTCAAGCGATCAACCAGCACGCTGTTGCTGTTATAGCCAATGAAGGCAACCGCCAAAACGGCCAGCAGAAGAATGCCGAAGCCGGTTCCCAGCTTGCGGGAAACTTTGATGTCACCGAGGAAATTCGATGCTACTGCCATATTCAGCCTCAAACGTCCTGACGCGAAACGCCAGGCACAAAAATTGATCTCCGGTAACCACAGTCACCGTCCAGACATTCGGGGGTCGTCATCCAAGGCGTAATACGGGACGCTCCAGCTGTCCCGGAAATGCAAATGCCGATGCTGTTGAAGCGTCGAAAAGAGACCCGACGCGAGCACCGGCAGACAAACCCGTCACATCGCAAACAGAGCTTCTGCACGCTGGATTTATCGTTTCAGCAAAGGTGTCTGGAGGGATGCTATTAATTTTGCGAAAACTTGTACAACTTTATATTTTTGTATAATCGTTGAACTTTTTGAGCGGCGTGATGACGCATTGCCATCATGATTTGTGGCACATCGCCATTGACGTGAAAAGACGATGAAAATGTCAATGCAGAACCCCGCCCCTCTGCAGCAACGGCGTGCCGCATGCCACAGAGGGACACGGGTTTACGGCTTGATTTCAACCTTATCCAACGCCTGATTCACCGCCAACTCCGCCAACATCACCACCTGCGCAATGCCTAGCGCAGATTTGCGGCGCGAGTTATCCAGCGTCGCGGCAAAGTTGTTGAGCATTTCGGAGGCAGAACCCAGGGTTTCGCAGGCATTGGCCAACAGGGATTCCATGTCGTACTTCGGATTGGCGAGGTACATGCGTTCGGGCTCATCGGTGCTGCCCATGATTAGGCTGGTGGGAAGGAGATAGTGATCGAGGGCGCGCTCGGCGGCTTCGTGGAGTTTTTTGGAATTGGCGGATTCGTAGGGGGATGCGGGGGTCGGTTTCTGGCGGGGTGGGTGTTGGTTTGAACATGGTGTAACTCCTGACGGATTAACGAAAAGGAGCCATCACTCTCGCTACCAAACGAAGGGTGGAGGCCATACGCAGGTTGGTAGACCGGTCGTCAGGAACCCCGGCGCATCCGAAGACGCCCCGCGCATGACCACCATAAAACGAAGACGAGAAACGTCGTCGCAAGACGGTAGTCTTGTGCTTCTGACGGAACGGGCTACCAAACCCGATCACTGGTTTTCAGTGACGTAGGGACGATAGAACCTGCGGGCTAGAGGCACAAGCCGGGGGATTCAGTCTTAGCAGTAGGGGAAATGCAAGGTTGTATAGTCCAACATCCACCTAACCCAGAATCTTTTAAACAATTTATTTTTATTGAATGGTGGTTATAGAGGGAGTACATTTTTTTGGCATGACGCTATCTTCTTGGAACCTAAACACGGCTGGCGCCATCATCAATACAAAACCAATTCCAAGCTAACCCGCAGCCAATCTAGTTAAAAACTCAAGCAATGACGATATCAATAGCCACTACAGCAGCTTAAAAACACCACAACCCGTTACAAATCATTAAACTTCAGTTTCATAAAGGACGGCAAATGAAGTACAAAACGAGTGATGTTTTCGGCGTACGCAGTCAACTTATTGAATCATACATAGAAAGACCAAGTGTAGACGAGCTTTTTAGTGCTGCTTTGAAAGACAAAAATCAAGTGATAGTTTACGGCTCATCAAAACAAGGGAAAACCTCCTTAACACTAAAACACTTAAATCCAGACGAATATGTCAAGGTTGAATGTTCCCCCCAGACACAAGCAATCGACATTTACCGCTCAATACTACGACAATCCAATATCACATATTTCGAAAGCGACACTCAAGGTTTAAGCTTCGAAATCTCTTCAAATATTAACGCAGGAATAAAAGTAAAAGTCCCATTCATGGGCGAAGGCAAC
Source organism: Pseudomonas sp. AC083 (assembly GCF_979253165.1). Taxonomy (NCBI): domain Bacteria; kingdom Pseudomonadati; phylum Pseudomonadota; class Gammaproteobacteria; order Pseudomonadales; family Pseudomonadaceae; genus Pseudomonas; species Pseudomonas sp. AC083. The sequence goes on along the minus strand of NZ_CEEDDH010000002.1, from coordinate 125,478 downwards.
TTAGGGGGAGGAACTGCCGACAAACAAACACAATCGAACACGTCCAAAGAGCTGTACATCGAATACAACCTTGAGCTAGCCCAAGACGTCTCAGAATTACTTAGAAAAAAAGGAGTAGAGAAGTTCATTGTTCTTGAGAACTTTCACTACCTCTCCCTAGAAGTACAGGAACGACTGGCCTATGACTTACGAGTATTCCAAGACCTAGGTGTAATTTTTATTGTTCTTGGAATATGGCGCGAGGCAAATAGATTAGTACAATTCAACGGAGACCTTTTAGACCGTGTCACCGAAGTTCCCGTAGAACCATGGTTAAATGAAGATTTCGCAAAATTAATTGAAAAGGGCTCCAACCTACTTAACGCTGACTTTAGCAACATTCAGGAAGCATTGATAAAATCCTCATTTGACAGCGTGGGCGTGGTCCAAGAACTCTGCAAACAATGTTGCATCGCAGCCGGCATTACGGAAACAGCAAACTTTACAACAACAATAACAAAAGATCATTTAGCCGCTGCGCTTGCAACAAAAGCAAGCGATTACGGCGGAAGGCATATTCGGAACTTCGAATCATTCGTTGATATCGCTCGAAAAACTAGCAACCAAAGCGGCAAGCCTTCTCTAGCCTTCCCCTTCTACTTCATTCACCTCCTCTTAAAAACTGACTTAGACAACATAGAGCAGGGACTTTCTCGCTCTACATTGCTTGAAGGAATTCGAAGGGTACATCACAGGCCGGATGACGTAAGATCAGGCGACCTCGGGGCATTCCTACACAATATCACCCAACACCAAATAAACAAGAGAATTCAACCACCTTTTGTAGATTATGATCGAGGTAGTAAATTATTGAAGATCATAGACTCTTCTCTGTACTTTTTTTTACGTCATTGCGATCGAGAGTCAATTTTGGCTGACATCCCGCATCCAATCCTAGATTTCTCTGACGACCTATTAACTGGGCTGGATGGAATTGATATAGCAGACCACTAATCAGCTAACGTCAAAACAACCACAGTACGCAAGAGAGCTTATTGTTATCAAAAATAATCCACTCTATATAGTCGCAAAAAAAATGCGTCTATATAGAATGGCATCACTGGTGAATACTGATGAGCTACCAAACCTGTTCAGCGACCGTCAGTGACATAGGATGGTAAAAACTCCAAGTAGACGTAAAGAAGTAGAAAAGAGACAGGATACGGGACAGGAACTGTCCAGCCGAATTTTATCTGCCTGAATAAACTCGTCAACTTCCCTCTTATTCAAGAACGGGCTTCAAATATTCGCTTAGCGATCCAAACGGAATATAACACCCATCTTAAACCACCCATTTACGCTGAGTCTTTCTAAGTTTGGCACAGCTTCTAGCTGTGACCAACTTAGTAAAGACTGCAGTTAATCCACGCTGTCTTTAGAGGATTCTGCCCCCGCCACTACAGAGTTATTTTTCCGATAACCTTGAATGGCTTCTGACCTTTTTCTAGCGCCGACCGTCGCTTCAACAATTTTTTCAGCCAGACCGTCAATCTTATCCGACTTTAGAACAGGAACATCTAAAAGTCGCGCTACGCTATCCAGGCTCTTTTTGGTTCTGAAATTGGAATTTAAAAAGGCCAAGGCTTGATCCCTACTTTCAATAGAAATTAACCGTTCAGCCAATTCCTTGACATTCTCCTTGGAAAATTCCACATCAGAAGCGCTTTTGCCTCGACGGCGTAAGAATTTTACCTCAACAGAATATGTTTCGTCAGCGAGCTTGAGCAAATCATCATCACTTAAGGAAGCAATAGCTTCCGCATAACGACGTAATGCAAATGCTAAATCATATCTCTCCTTTAACATTGTCACACCTCCTCCAAAGTACCCTCAAACTCTTCAACAAACAGACCTAACTCTTCAACTATATTAGCGTAAGTACCACCAGAATGATATTGTAAAACTGCAGGAATCAAACTTTCAGGCGCGCTCGCAAACATAGTCTTATTCTCCCTGAAGAAATTCTCATATGTAAAGATGCCAGAGCGCTTAGTTTGGGAAATATATTGACGCTGAGCAGCAATAGGCACGCCGCTTGTTATTTGGATCATCGTGAACACAACACCTAGAACCTCCGGCGAAACACTTACGACTTTCGCATCCATAGCTGCATACTCATTAAACTCTCGCACCAGCTGATCAACACTTTGATTAAGGTAATCTATCCCTAACGTAGAGAGATAATCAGGCTTCGCCGGAATCAATATTTTTTGGCTGGCTACGATAGCATTTTTGGTTACGATATTGAAATTTGGAGGACAATCTATCAATAACACATCATAATCCGAATCACGCTCTAACGCCTCAATCGCGTCTCGCAGCTTCCCATGAACTTTTATATAGTTTAACTTTGACTGTTGAAGATTTGCACCACCCAACAGAGTCGCCAGCTCAAGATCAACATTGATTAGACCTAAATGCGAACATATCAGATCTATCTGACCCGTGGACCCAGCACGCTTCAAGTAAGCATTAACATGAGGCGGAGATATGATAAATTTATTTAGAGGTGGCGGCTCTTTTCCTTGAGATATTGCGTCAAACCATGATTTGATGGTGAGTGATTCTTTATACTTCTGATCCCATACATCAGGCTGCACGAATGAAAATGTCAGACTTGCCTGCGCATCGGTATCCAGCAAGAGCACCTTTTTACCTTTGAAAGCCAGCTCTGCTGCTATATTGGATGTAACAGTCGTTTTTCCAACACCACCTTTATAGTTAATAACTGCAACCACATCCATTCTATGCTCCTTGCAACTAAGCTGCACATGTGATGCCACAGCGACATCATCCCTTTGGTAAGCTAACAGCTTTTTAACCTAAAAATCCAATTTATACATATCCCATTGAAATTAAAGAAAAATAAGAACGGGTAAGAAGACTCAGCGAAGCCAATTGCAGACTTTTCTGAGCGGTACTGCTGGTTCTGGTAAACTTTTCCTCCTGCCTCAATGACATCAAACCGCCAATGCTACCTATCATCGCCCCATACGCCTCACTCTCCCGCCGCTTCTCCGTCGCCCCGATGATGGATTGGCACGGCTAATTCTACAGGCCGCTAAACACGCGGCTTTCAGCCCAATCAAATAAACCTCGTACCAATTTCGTACCAACCGTCTGCCGTCTACTCCCAGGCGGGACGAGCAGCGTTCCTCCCGCATCAATCGCAAGCATGCCTGTCGCTCCAATCCCCAGCACTTCCTACAAGCGTCTCCGTACGGGCGGAAATGACCTGCGTGAGAGCGTCTGTTCATCATCTGCGTTAGTGAGCTGCGCGGCCATCGGCTGACCGGCCTTATAGGTGATGCCCTTTTTCGGGAAAGGCATCGGAAAAAGGTAATTTTGGTAAGCCGTACAATCAATCTGGCTGAGAGCCTTGATTTTACTGGGCTGCAAAGGATCGGCATAAAGTAATTTTTGAGTAATGTAGAAGTAAGATAATTATCTTTTGAGGAAGTAATGTTTGTTTTTGTGCAGCGCTTATAAATCAAGCACTTACAGCCACATTACCTTTTTCATTACTCAAAATTACTTTCCGAAGTAAGCGAGCAAAGCCAATGAATACGGGGCTTTCGCCGGTGTCCCGATATTCGAATTACCACATTACTTTTTTCCGACGGCGTTCCTGAAAAAAGCCGCATCGAAAGGTTTTGCCACCTGCCTTCCGCTTCGCCAGGTCCGTCCTGTCAGACACCCACCCTTCGCAGGGATCCGCAGGCTTTTTGACCTTCGTCGCCCCTACTACAGCGCCCGGTCGTGGGGGCGCTTCGTCTGGTGCAGGACTGCGGAAAAAAAGACCCATTTAGCCCGCAGGCGAGGTGGGGGGACGACGGCGCGCGCCAGACTTGATACGTGCCGTTACGCTCACTAAGCGCTACATTTTGACGCGATCTAACAGGCGGAAAAAGGCCGCCTCGTTGGGCGACTCGATGAATAAGGGAGTCATCGGCAGGCCACACCACCTCAGGATCCGCGTGTACACCTCCCAACCGCCGGCGGATACCCTTGGCGAGACTGATAGAGGAGGCTATGGTGTGTTGGTGCAAATATGCACTCGCCTTGGAGAATAAGGATGCAACGCGATCCAGACCTGATTCGACTTCTGATGTTAAAGCTAGAGGCCCTACCGTTGCGCCCGAGGGGAATTGCCATGGTGAGCTGTCAGGACGACCTCACCGTTGACGGCTACACTTCCGATCAAGTTATGTATCATGTCGATCAAATATTAATGAGCCGTTGGATTGACTCAGCCGGTGGACACGGCATGAATGCTAATGGTCAATTTTCATTTAGAGCGCTTACTCCGGCGGGGCACGATTTCCTCGACTCGGTTCGGGATGAGGTTGTGTGGAAAATGACAAAGGATGGCGTCTCCGCAGCTGGTGGCTTCACACTTGACACACTGTCAGCTCTTGGAAAAGCTTTTATTAGAAAACAGATAGAAAAGCTTACTGGATTGGAAATCCCCTAATTTCAAGAATCAGGCCCGTAGATTTTTTGTATTTCGGTCAACGATGGGTAAATCCAAACAACTGAAATTAAAAGAAAGTACACAAATGATCAATTTATGACAATGGTATATAAAGACTCCGAGGCACACGAAAGGGTTACCTTTGCTTGGTGGAATACAAGCCTCGCACCGACTGGAAACAGTAGGCAATGCGTGAATCTTAGGCAGAACGCGATAGAGGTAATTGCTTATCTTTTCACCGTTTGCAACGTGGACTTTTTGGCTCTCGGAGAAATATCCATGGAGGACCTGAGCCACATAAAAGAGCTAGAAATATTCAGCGAGTTAGATTTTCGCTGTGGCATATCAAAGGCGGGGAAATCAAAATTTGACATATGCTATATATCAAAACCAACCAAAATAACAATTCTAGACACCGAAAACATTATCTACGCAAAGGGTAGCAGTACGCTTAAAATTGCTCAAAAAATTGTTATAGCTGAAAATCAAAGTGAGACTATATTTCATATTTTCGCTTCGCATTGGCCAAGCCGCCTGTGGTGTGATCAAAATCATGCAGACCGACACGCGCTCGGGGTCAATCTCCGCATAGAGGTCGACAAGTTACTTAATGACAGCATCACACCTCCGCATATAATTTTGCTCGGCGATTACAATGATGACCCATTCGACACCTCATTAAGTCATCATCTTATGGCAACGAGAGACATCGACTTAGTTCACAAACGCAAGCACTTATTTTATAACCCTTACTGGGGACAAATGGGACAAGACGAGGGTGTGAACAAAAAATTTGGTGGAAGCTATTTTTATAAAAATGGTAAAACTACTCGATGGCATACATTCGATCAGATAATTTATTCCCACGCTTTTGTCTCGGCAAAAAAATGGCGACTTGCACAAAACAACGCGCACATTATAGATGTCCCTGGTTTGGCGGAAATGGTGATCAGCGCAAAATCAAAGTTCGACCACATCCCTGTCTGTGGAATTATTGAAAAGGTGAATTAATATGGCAAACTTTAAAAATTCTTTTGACTTGGGTATAAAGGCCGCCGCGAATACTGCAGCTAAGATCTCTGAAATAGATTCGGTTTTTGATGAAATGGACGCACAGATCTCGGAGGCGAGTGGCGGTAAAATCACGATTTCCCGCGAGACCCGAAACGATACCACGATAGAAACCATACTCGGACTGGGTATATTTTCTCAAAAGAAACTAACGGAGAAAAGCACCTACACGACTTACATAGTGGCTACAAACCCCTTATCAACAAAGCTCAGAAAAGCCGACATTGGGCAAATAAAGGTTGATAAGAATGGATATCCCTGCGAAATTAAATTTGGAAACGACAGATATAACTGTGATGACAAACAGGCACTGGAGCGCGTCTTATCCATAATGCTTGCAGATCCAGAAGTGGGGAAAGAACTTACAAAACTTATCAACCAACCAACAGACAGCGACGCGGAGCAATCTTAAAATCGCTTCGCTCTAAATGGCACTAGGCGCAGTGCCATTAGCATATATATTCATTCAATACGATCATATGTTAGGGATGTGAAAGTAAGAATTTCGTCGCCTAACCAGTCGTTTATTTGCATCATCCGAGTTTGAATAGGCTCCAGTTCATTCGCAGCGTATATCATTGCGGCCTCCCGAATCGACCCGAACCCACCCGCATTCTGCGGAACAATCCCCATCAACTGCGGTGGAATCCGCAAGCTCGCCAACACATCATCCCGCGTCTGATTCTTGATCGAGTTGAATTCATCCTTCGCCGCCACCTCGCTGACCGGGATCAGTTGAATTCCGTCCTTCTTGCCGGTCGGCGAGTAGACGAACAGATTGCGGAAGTTGCCAGGCCCCTTCGATTCCTTCAACGCCTTGCGCAAAGCATCGATGTCAGCCTCGGTCTGCGCCGCATCCGTCATGTAAAGGATGAACCCGGCATGACTGCCGTTCTCGTAGTACTTGCGCCGAAAAAGCGTCGCCGACTCGTTCAGCAACGCCGACTGCAAAGCGCTGATCCACTCCGGCAACCCATAAATCTCCTGGTGCAGATCCGCCTCACGCAAATGAAAAATACTGTCCGGCTCAAACGCGTGTTCATCCTTCCACCCCCGCACTTGGTAGAACTGCCCATCCGGCCCAGCACGCATGTACTTGGCCAAGGGGGTTTCAAGCTTGCGAACCCCACCCAGCCGCGAACGCCGCCCCTCAAAATAGCCATTACCCAAGCACAAAAAGTCCAAGGCAAACTGCTCAAACGAAGCCCGCGAAAGCAGCGGATGCGGGATAAACGTCTTGCTCAACAGGTTCCGCTTGAACATCAATCCCGAATGCAGATGCACGCTCGCCCCCACCGACCGGGCCAGCCCGTCGAGCGACAGCGGCGGCTCATACCACCGCCCATTGAACCAGCACTCCAGATAGTCGAAAACCTCCCGACCACCCAGCACCGGCGTCGGCTCGCCGAAAGAAAACACCTGAGTTCCGGCGCCTGTGGTGGATGTGGTGGCGGGCAACGTCTGGTTGGCCATTTGTTCGGTCATCAATAGATCTCCATACGCCCGGTATTGGCAGTGGTCTGCCCCTCAAGCGGTTCGTGGTGCAATGCGTGAAAGAGCGCCCAAGCCAGGTCGGCGTGGCCGGTGTTGTCGTTGCGGCCGGCGGTGTAGGTGTACTGGCGTCCGCCGGCGGTGACGGTCTTGCGGATCGCCATCAGCGACTGGGCCATGTCGGTCCAGCCGGCATCGAACTCGAGCCGGCCCTTGTGAATTACGTCGTAGGCCTTGAGTACCAGACGGGTTTTGACTTCGGGTGAGTAGCTGAATGTAGTCACCGCCGGGAAGAACTGGCGTACCAGCTGGGCCACGCCGCTGCCCAGACCGGTCACGTCGATCCCGATGTAGGTCACCCAGTAGCGATCGCAGACGCTCTTGATGAACGCGGCTTGCGCGGCGAAGTCCATGCCCCGGAACTGGTGGCGTTCGAGGATGCGAAACTTGCCAACCGGTACCAGGGGCGGCGCGACCACGACCATGCCGGAACAGTCGCCCGTCTCAGCCGGGTCGTAGCCAATCCACACTTGGCGGTCGCCGAACGGCCGCATGGCGAAGGGCTTGTAGTCCTCGGCCCACTCGACCCAGCTGTCCACCATGCACGACTGCAACAGGGTCAGTGGGAAGATGCTCGCGCCGTCGTCGACGAACTCACACATCAGCAGGTTGGCGAACGCCTCGGGACTGTATTCGCGGCGCAGCTCTTCAATGTCAAAGAGGTCGCACCCGCCCCGCTCCGCGTCCAGAATCGTGACGATCTGCCGCCACAACCGATCCTCACAGAACCGGCCCTGCTGGAGCGCGCCGTGGGACACGTCCACCTTCGTATGCTGCGCGGCGGGCTTGCCCTTGTTGAAGCGCTCGCCCGTCCAGAAGGTGTAGGCCTCATGGGCCATACTCGACGGCGTGGAAAAGTAGGTCTTGCGCCACTTCTTGTGCATCGCCATGCCCGAAGCGACTTTGTTCAACTCCTCGAACTTGAACGTCCAGAAGAACTCATCGAAGTAGAAATTGCCGTGATAGCCCTGGGCGGTACGCGCGTTGGTACCGAGGAAAAACAGCTCGGCGCCGTTGGGCAAAACGATGGGATCGCCAGTCAGCTCGACGCCGATAATCTCGCGGCAGAACGCCTGAATGTAGCCCCGGAACAGGTAGGCCTGGTTCTTCGAAGCCGACAGGAAAATCTGGTTGCGCCCGGTGTCGAGCGCATCAATGAACGCCTCGCGGGCGAAGTAGTAAGTCGCGCCAATCTGCCGGCTCTTGAGGATGACGCGTGTGCGCTGATTGCCGGCGCGGTACCAGTCCTTCTGATAGTCGAAACAGCCATCGACGAAGGCCTCGCGTAGCAGCTCGATCTGGTCTTCATCAATCTCGTTTTTGACCGCCTTTTTCTTCGGCTCGGCGTTGCGTTTCGCCAGATTCGGGTTGAGGTCGGTTTCGGTACCGCCCCCCTGAAAGCGCTGGATCCGCGCTTGGCGCTCCAACTGCCGGTGCAGCAGGTCGATCTCTTTGAAGTCGCCGCCGCTCTTATTGTCCTTGAGGATCAACTGCACCAACCGCGCTTCCAGCGCTCCGCCGATACGCTCGACGTTGTCAGCCCGGTCCCACTCATCGCGGGCCTTCCAGCTGTGTAGCGTTTTTTCCTTTTCGCCCGTAGCCTCAGCAATCTCGCAGATACGCCAACCCATCCAGTAGAGGAACTTGGATTGGCGGCGGGGATCGATGGGCAGCAGTGCGGTCGTAGTCATGGCCGCGATGCTGCCGCCCGCGACCGCGACTCAATAGCACCGTCCCTTGTAGTCCCCGGCCTTACAGTCCCGCCTCGTTGCCGCAACTCGCGCGCGTCACGACCATGCCCCTCATCGCAACGCACTGCTCAGCCAACAGCAGGCGCCCTACGCAATGAGGATTCCCGGCATGAAGAAATTTCGCAGCAACTGGTTCCGCGTCGCCGTCGAGGGCGCTACCTCGGACAAGCGCATCATCAAACGTACCTGGCTGGAACAGGCTGCGAAGAACTTCAACCCGTCCACTTACGGCGCCCGCATCTGGCTGGAGCATTACCGGAGTGTGATGCCTGACAGCCCATTCAAGGCCTACGGCGACGTGTTGGCCGTCAAGACCGAAGAAGTGGACATCAACGGCCAAAAGAAACTGGCGCTGTTTGCCCAGGTTGAGCCGACGTCCGATCTGATTGCTATGAACAAGGCGAAGCAGAAGATTTACACGTCCATCGAAATCGACGACAGCTTTGCCGACACCGGTGAGGCGTACATCGTCGGGCTCGCGGTAACCGACTCCCCGGCCAGCCTCGGCACTGATGTTTTGGCGTTCTCGGCGCAGAAGCCAGACGCAAACCCGTTCAAGGATCGCCACTACTCCGCGACTTCGATGTTCACCGAAGCGCTGGAAACCGAGCTGACCTTTGAAGAAATCGAGGACAAACCAAGCCTCGGCGCTCAGCTGTTCAGCAAGGTGCAAATCCTTCTCGGCGGCAAACAGGCCAAGGATGACGCCGAGTTCTCGCAGATTAGCCAAGCCGTCGAAGCCGTCGCCGAGCACGTCAAGGACCTGCCGGACCAACTGACCGCCGAGAAGAAATTCTCCGCCGGCCTGAGTACCCGGCTGGATCAACTGAGCAAGGACTTCACCGAGTTGAAGACCAAGCTCTCCACCACCCAAGACCACAGCCAAAAGACGCGCCCTCCGGTAACCGGTGGCGATAACTCGGTCGTGACCGACTGCTGACAGTCAGCCCCACCAAAGCCCCGAAAACGAAGGACGATCACCATGCGTAACGACACACGAGTTCTGTTCAACGCTTACCTCCAACAGCTGGCCCAGTTGCACGGCGTAAGCGACGTCACCACCAAATTCACCGCCGCGCCGAGCGTTGCCCAGACGCTGGAAACCCGTATTCAGGAATCCAGTTCGTTCCTCAGCTCGATCAATATTTACGGTGTTTCCGAACAGTCCGGCGAAAAAATCGGCATCGGTATCGATGGCACGATTGCGAGCACTACCGACACCACCGTGAAGGATCGCGAACCCCGTGACCCGAGCAGCCTGGACAATCGCGGGTACACCTGCACGCAAACCAACTTCGACACCGGCCTGCGTTACCAAAAGCTGGATCAGTGGGCGAAGTTCAAAGACTTCCAGGCGCGTATTCGCGACGCGATCATCAAAGCCCAGGCACTCAACCGGATCATGATCGGCTGGAACGGTACCAGCCGTGCCGCCACGTCGAACCCGGCCACCAACCCGCTGTTGCAGGACGTCAACATCGGTTGGTTGCAAAAAATGCGCACCGAAAACGAAGCCCGCGTTATGGCCGAGGTAGCGGCTGGCAGCGGCAAGATCGAAATCGGAGCCGGTAAGGACTTCGAAAACATCGATGCACTGGTTGTCAGCATGGTTAACGAGTTTATTGACCCGTGGTATCAGGAAGACACCGATCTGGTGGTCATCTGCGGCCGTCAGCTGTTGGCAGACAAGTACTTCCCGATCATCAACAAAACGCAGGCACCAACTGAAATGCTGGCTGCTGACATCGTGACCAGCCAGAAACGTCTGGGTAATCTGCCGGCCGTTCGCGTGCCGCATTTCCCGCCCAACGGCCTTCTGGTGACTCGCCTCGATAACCTGTCGATCTACTGGCAGGAAGGCACCCGCCGCCGCACCGTCGTCGACAACGCAAAACGCGACCGGATCGAGAACTTCGAATCGGTCAACGAAAGCTATGTGATCGAGGACCTTGGCTGTGCAGCCATGGCCGAAAACATCACCCTGGTTTGAGGGAACGACCATGACAAACCCTTGCCGTCGTCATTTTCAACGCGTCACTGCCGCCAAGGAGGCGGCAGCCGTTGAACCCACGCAAACCATGGCCGGCGCCACGGCCTACGAACATCAGCTCAACCAGTTGCTGCAAGATCGCCTGCGCCTGAAACAGGTGCAATCGAACCAGGGCAAAGCCGAACTCAAACGTCAGCTGTTGCCCGAGTACATCCCCTACGTGCAAGGCGTGCTGGACGCTGGCCAAGGCGCTCAAGACGAAGTGCTGACCACCATCATGGTCTGGCGCTTCGATGCCGGCGACTTCACCGGTGGCCTCGACATCGCGCAGTACGTGCTGCAACACAAAATGGTCATGCCGGACCGCTTCGAACGCACCACCGGCTGCCTCGTCGCCGAAGAGGTCGCGACTGCCGCATTCAAGGCGCAGAAGGTCGGCGAGCCGTTCGACCTGGCCGTCCTGCACCGCACCGCCGAACTGACCGACGCCGAAGACATGCCCGACCAGGCACGCGCCAAGCTGTTCCTCGCCATGGGCCGCGCAACACTAGAAGGCGTCACCGACGAAAAGCCCGGCCAACCCGGCCAGGTTCAAGCCGGCATCGACTTGCTGAAAAAAGCCATCGACCTGCACGACGCCTGCGGTGGCAAAAAGGATCTGGAGCGGGCCGAACGCCTGCTCAACAAACTTGCTGCCGCTGGCAGCTAACCGAGCGTCCCCACGCACCCCGCCGGCTCGGGGCGGATCGGCCTGGCCGCTCCTCCTGAACGTGAAGCCCCGACCACCGGCGACCTACAACAGAGCGCAGATTCATGAGCGGATTCGTAGCGGGCGGCAGCACTACTCCGGCCTCCAGCGGCCACATCAACACCGACCCCTTCTGGCCATCGATCGACCTCGATGACGTGCGCGGCACTTTGCGCATCGACTCCAGCGTCACGCCGATCCGACTGGAAACCGCGACCATCGCCGCCGCCATCAGCGTGAACCGCGAGTTCGCCACTTGGCGCCGCGCCAAACAGGCCGAAGGCTACGCCATCCTCGGGGACGTCCCGGCCGAGCAAATCGAAGGAAAATCTGAACTCGTTCACCTCTATCAACGGGCGATCTACGCCGCGACCGGTGCGGAGATCTGCGAGCGTTACCGCTCCTACGACAGCACCAACAGCGGCAACCAGAACGCCGAAGAACTGGCCCCGAGCATCGACGAATTGCGCCGCGATCAGCGCTGGGCCGTGCGTGACTTCCTCGGCCTCGGCCGTACCACTGTGGAGCTGATCTGATGGCCGTCAGCATCCGCGCCCAACAAAACGACACCGTCGATGCCCTGTGTTGGCGTCACTACGGCCGTACCGCTGGTGTCACCGAAGCAGTACTCGAAGCCAACCCCGGCCTTGCCGACCACGGCCCGACCTTGCCGCAAGGTCTCCTGGTGCAAATGCCAGAAGCCCGAGCCGCCGCCCCGCAACGGCAGATGGTGAACCTATGGGACTGAACAGCCCGCACCGCGCCCTTGAACCCAACCACTCTGGATCATGGAATGAAACGCATGCCTGACCGTCCCGACACCTGGGCCTGGCTCGCCGCTTGGCTCGAACAGAACTGGCCCGCCATTTACTCCGGCCTGCTGGCCGTGATCATTGCGAGCCTTCGTGTGATCTACGGCGGCGGCACCGTGCGCCGGATGGTGATCGAGGCTCCCCTTTGCGGCGCACTCGCTCTGTCCGCCAGTCACGGGCTGTCACTGCTGGGGATTCCGGCAAGCACTGCGCCTTTCTTCGGCGGTGTGATTGGCCTGCTCGGTGTCGAAGGCACTCGCGCAGCCGCCAAGAAGATTTTCAACCGCAAGGTAGAACAGCTATGACCACACTTCGCCACGGTGACCGCTCGCAAGCGGTGCGCAATCTGCAAAAGAGCCTCAACCAACACGGCGCCAAACTGAACGTCGATAGCGATTATGGCGACGCCACGGAACACGCCGTGCGTGCCTATCAGCTCAAGATCGGTTTAGTGGCCGATGGCGTCGCCGGCAGCAAGACACTCAGCGCGCTCACCGGCACCGACTGCCAGCAGTTGCTGAAGAACGCCGACCTGGTCAAGGCCGCCGAACGCCTCGGCGTGCCGCTGGCCAGCGTCTACTCGGTCAATGAAGTTGAATCGAAAGGCAGTGGCTTTCTCGATAACTGCAAACCGGTGATCCTGTTCGAACGACACATCATGTATCGCCAACTGACGAAGGTCCGCCACGAAGGCGACGACCCCGCCGCGCTCAAACGCCACGCTGATCAGTTGGCCGCAACCAACCCGGCCATCGTCAATCCGAAATCCGGCGGCTACGCCGGCGGTAGCGCCGAACACCACCGCCTGGCGACTGCTCGCCTGATCGACGACACCGCCGCATTGGAATCCGCGTCATGGGGCGCGTTCCAGATCATGGGCTTTCACTGGCAGCGCTTGGGCTACAGCAGCGTGCAAGAATTCGTCGCCGCCATGAGCGCAGGCGAGTCGCATCAGTTCGACGCGTTCGTCCGCTTCATCGAAACCGACCCGGTGCTTCACAAGGCGCTGAAGGGCCGCAAATGGGCCGAGTTCGCCAAGCTCTACAACGGACCGGATTACCAGCGAAACCTGTACGACATCAAACTCCAGCGCGCCTACGAACGGCACGACGACTGCGGTTGTGGGCAAGCGGTGGCAGCATGATCGACTTCGACGCGGTGCAGCGGCTGAATGTACAAGACGGCGATCTGCTGGTAGTGCCAGAGGACAGCGATCAGCAGGACATGGTGCAGCTGCGTGACGCGCTCCGCATCCAGAACCCTCAGCGCAAAGTCATCATCATTCGCGGCCCGATCCAGCACATGGACATTGGCGACATGAATCAGCTCGGCTGGTACCGGGCGTGAGCATCCTGCGGCAGGCCTTGCTCGGCGTTGCATTACTTGCAGCGCTGGGGCTGCTGATCTGGAGCCAGGAGCTGCGCATCAGCGGGGCGAACAAAGACAAGCAACTGGCCGAGCAAGACGCCAGCCGCGCGAAAGAACAAGCCGAACGCAACCTCGCCAACGCCAACGCGTTGCGCGACACCCTGCAACAGGAACGCAATGCCCAGACCTCCCTGCGCGCGCAACAGGATCAGCTGCGCCAAGGCCTGGCAAAGCGCGAACTCACCATTGAGGCTCTGAAACGTGAAAACGCCGATTTACGCAAATGGGCTGACCAGCCTTTGCCTGATGCTGCTCGCCGGCTGCGCGAGCGCCCCGCCTTCACCGGCGCCGACGCTTATCGTCAGTGGCTGTCCGGCCGTGGTGCCGTGCACGCTGCCGGCGACCAGTCCGCGCAGTAACGGCGATCAGCTCACCGATCAGGATCGCGTCGAAGCCGCTTGGGCAGACTGTGCGAGCCAAGTGGACATGGTTTACCAACACCAGCAGGCCCAACCATGAACAAGCCCGACAGCCTGAAAGCCCACCTGCTCGCCACGGTGGCCGAACTCAAGCACAACCCCGATCGACTGTTGATCTTCATCGACAACGGCAAAATCCGCTGCACCGCCGCGCAGTCGCTGTCGTTCGAGTACAGCTTCGACCTGCAAGTCATCCTCACAGACTTCGCCGGCCATCCCGACAGCGTCATGTTGCCGCTGCTGGGCTGGTTGAGCGTCCATCAATCCGAACTGCTGGAGAACTTGAACAAAGCCGCTGACGGCATTCAGTTCGAGGCTGACATTCTCGACAACAGCAAAGTGGATATGAGCCTGACGCTGCCGCTGACCGAGCGTGTGGTGGTGGGTAAGGACGATCAGGGCAACACCACCATTCGACATCCTGGCGAGCCGCAACGGGCTGCTGACTTTCTTGATCCAAAGTGGATACCTGGTGCGCAGGGTACTGGTGGTGAGTGGGTGCTGCCGAAATGACTGATCGACTGGTAGCGCTAGAGGATTGGGCGGCGGGATTGCTGGGCCAGCTTGAGCCGGCGTCGCGCAACAAGTTAGCCCGAAGCGTTGGCCAGGCATTGCGTCGAAGCCAGCAGCAACGAATCATTGCCCAGCAGAATCCGGATGGCAGTAAATATGCGCCGCGCAAGCGAAGGGATTTGAGAGGTAAACAAGGCCGGATGAAACGCAAAGTGAAGATGTTTCAGAAGCTGCGCACAGCGACTTTCCTTAAAATGCATGGTGACGACAAGGTCATCAGTTTGGGTTTTACCGGGCGGGTCGCCCGAATGGCCCGGGTTCACCAATACGGTCTTAGGGATAGACCAGGACCTAATGCCCGAGATGTTAAATACGACATGAGGGAGCTACTCGGATTTACAGAAGCCGACCTCGATACGATACGGGATGGACTACTGAGCTATCTCACAGGCATTTAATTCGCTAATATTTTTTCACCGCTTTTTAAAGGACTGAATTAGACATGACAAAAAAACAAAAAATCATGCTGCTTGTGATTTTTCTAGTTGGCTGTTTCGCTCTTTTCTACGGAACACCAAAGCTCTTGAGCTCAGCATATGCCGAACTTGGATTCTTATGCACCGTCATGGGGATAGCGATTGTATTCATCACCTTATTGGAGATTGAACAGGATCGATTCATTAAGGGAATGTGGCTAATTGCGCTAGCCGTTCTTTACCCAATTTTTTATCCAGAGTATCTAAAACTTTGGATGCACCCACTACTAGTACCTGAAGATATTGGCAAACAAATAGAACTACTCAACCAAGTGATTTTGCTTGCTTGCTCAGGAGCTGGGGGCAGCATAATCGCAAACCACGCCGATACAAATACTCGCGAATACCGCGCAAAGATAAGTACTGTGTCGCAATCCATAGATAACACTGAAAAAATTGAACAGCTGCTAAAGCACTCAAAAGATCTGAATAGAAAATTCAACTTTTTGATTCTGTCTTGCGTTGCTGTGATTCTTACCGTTGCCATCGGTACTTTGATCGTGAAATGACTCACTCCACGTAACTGAGTAAACGTGTACGACGCTTGTTTACAAGCACCAGAGACTGCACCTGCAAGTGGATGGCGCCACCATCGGCGCCATGAACGACTTAGCCACCCTCGCCCGCCTGATCGAAAACCTCATCCGCCTCGGCACCATCGCTGCCGTCCAGATGAAGCCCCCGCGCGTGCAGGTCAAAACTGGATCGCTCACCACCGGCTGGCTCCCATGGATCGCCGCGCGCGCCGGCGCCGACCGGGAATGGAACCCGCCCACTAAAGGCGAGCAGGTCATTCTGTTCAGCCCATCCGGTCAACTCGGCAACGGCGTGGTCCTGACAGGCGTTTTCAGTGACGACATGCCGGCCAATGGCGACCGCGAAGGGCTGCACCGAACAACCTACCGCGACGGCACGGTCATCGAGTACGACAGCGTCACGCACTACCTCAACGCCACGCTGGCCGAAGGCGGCACCACCAACCTGATCAGCACGGGAGGCATCCACATCGTCGGCCCGATCACCCACGAGGGCGACTACACCCAGACCGGTAACCAGAACATCACCGGCGCGGTCACTGTGTCCGAAGATGTCATCGCGGCCGGCATCAGTCTGGTGAAGCACCTGCACGGTGGTGTCATGCATGGCGGCGCGAAAACAGGGAAACCTGAATGAACCGAGAAACCGGCGCAGCCCTCGACCTAATCGAACACATTGCCCAGTCGATCACCGACATCCTGACCACTCGCATCGGCACCCGTGTCATGCGCCGCGAATACGGCAGTCTGCTCCCTGAGCTGGTCGATCAGCCGTTTAACGACTTCACCCGTTTGCAGGTCTTCGCCGCTACCGTCATGGCGCTGATGCGCTGGGAAACCCGCATCAGCCTCAGCCGTATCCAGTTCATCGGCGCGAACCTTCAGGGCCAGGCGTCGCTGGAGTTCGAAGGCACCATCGTCGACAACAATCAGCCGCTGAGCCTAAGCGTGCCTCTGCAACTGGGAGGCAGCGTATGAATACTTTCGTCGCCATCGACCTCGGCCAACTACCAGCGCCGCAGATCGTCGAACAGATCGATTACGAGCAGATCCTCGCCGAGCGCAAGGCCTACGCCGTCAGCCTCTGGCCCGCTGAGGAACAAGCCGAGATTGCCGCCCGCCTCAACATGGAGTCGGAGCCGCTGACCAAATTACTCGAGGAAAACGCCTACCGCGAAACTGTCTGGCGTCAGCGGGTCAACGAAGCATCCGTCGCCAATATGCTCGCACTGGCCAAAGGCACCGACCTCGAACAGCTCGCCGCCAACTTCAACGTGAAGCGGCTGGTCATTCAAGCTGCAAATCCAACAGCCGTGCCGCCCCTCCCCAAGCTGATGGAAAGCGACGACAGCCTGCGCGAGCGTGCGCAAATGGCCTGGGAAGGCCTCAGCACCGCCGGCCCGCGCAACAGCTACATCTTCCACGCCCGGTCCGCTGACGGTCAGGTCGCCGACGCTACTGCCGAAAGCCCGGCCCCGGCCGAAGCCGTGGTCACCGTGCAATCCGTGCTGGGCGATGGCACCGCGTCGCCGGCACTGCTCGATCAGGTCAAGGCCTACCTTAGCGACGACGACCGTCGACCAGTTGCAGATCGCCTGACTGTGCAAGGCGCGGAGATCATCAACTACCAAATCAAGGCCAAGATCTACCCACTCACCAACGGGCCGGAAACCGAACTAGTGCTCGCAGCAGCCGAAGCCCAGTTGCTCCAGTTCGTGCATCAGCGCCGACGCCTGGCACTGGAGGTTTCTGAATCCATCGTGCATGCCGCGTTGCACGTCGAGGGCGTGCGCAAAGTCGTGCTGGAAGACTGGGAAGACATCGTCGCCACCAAATACCAGGCGCCGTATTGCACGAACGTGGAACTGACATTGGGGGTTGAGTGATGACCTACCAACCCCTGCTGCCGGGCAATTCGACACCACTGGAGCGCCAAGCCGCGCAGGCCTTGGCAGAAATCCAGCGCGTACCGATTCCGTTGCGCACGCTCTACAACCCTGACCTGTGTCCCCTGCCCTTATTGCCGTACCTGGCCTGGGCGTTTTCGGTCGATCGCTGGGACAGCAAATGGTCAGAAGCCGCCAAGCGCGCAGCCTGCCGTGCCGCGTATTACGTGCACTCGCACAAGGGCACCATCGGCGCTTTGCGCCGGGTCGTTGAACCGCTCGGCTACCTGATCGAGGTCGCCGAATGGTGGCAGACCGTTCCCCCCGGCACACCGGGCACCTTCGCCTTGCGCATCGGCGTTCTCGACTCCGGCATCACCGAAGCGATGTACCAGGAACTGGTCTGGCTGATCGACGACGCAAAACCCCTTACCCGGCACCTGACCGGTCTCGACATCGTGCTTGAAACCAAACTCGACGCCTTCGTTGGTTTCGCTGTTTACGACGGCGATGAAATCGACGTGTACCCCTGGAACAACCCGGACATCGATGTCGCGATCCGGGGTTACAGCGGCGTAAGCCTTTACACCCTCGACGAACTGGACGTTTATCCCCATGGTTGATCAGAATTCTATTTTCGGCGGCATGCTGACGACGCAGGGCGCCGCAAAGAAAACCAACTGCGACGCCCTCGGTATTCCGTGGAAGCCGAGCCATATGCTGATTGGCGACGCCAATGGCACCGACCCGGTACCGAGTCCTTCTCAGACCAAGTTGATCAATCAGCGGTATCGCGCTCAGATCAATCAATTGTTCGTTTCACCTACCGATGAAAACGTCCTGATTGCCGAACTGGTGTTGCCGCCCGACGTCGGCGGCTGGTGGATCCGTGAACTGGCCCTTGAAGACAAGGACGGCGTGTTTAGCGCGGTGGCCAACGTCGCGCCGAGCTACAAGCCTCTGCTCGCCCAAGGCTCTGGCCGCAACCAGGTGGTGCGGATGCACATCATCACCAGCGGCACGTCGAACATTCAGTTAAAGATTGATCCGTCGGTAGTGCTGGCGACACGGAAATACGTCGATGACTCAGTAAAAAGTGCGCTGCCCGCAGACAAACAGGCGGGGCAATTCACTCGCGTCAAGACCGATAATCGAGGGGTCGTACTGTCGGGAGATAACCCGGACACACTGGCCGCGATGGGCATCAAGGACACCTACACAGCGGCCGAAATAGACGAGCTGATTGCCAAAGCGACGGCAATGCCAGTGGGTACCGTCGTGTCGTTCCCGCTGAACAAGATGCCGGCCGGCTTTGTTGAGCTGGATGGCAGCGTGAAGAGCAGCACCGTCTATCCGGATCTGTCGGCTTATCTCGGGACCGCTTTCAACAAGGGGAACGAAGGCGCCGGCAACTTCCGTCTGCCGGATCTGCGCGCTGAGTTCCTCCGGGGTTGGGATCATGGCCGGGGTATTGATGCGGGGCGAGCGATTGGCAGCGCCCAGCTCGGCACGCTCGTGGTGTTTGACAGCAACTATAGCGGCGGCGCATCGGTTGATATCGCACGCGCTACGGCGGTCGAGGCTCAGGCGGATACCTATAAGGATTCGGATTATCCCAATGTCGGAATCTCTTACACGACAGCGGGCGTAACCGCTGGTGCGTACCCTTCCGGCGGCGGCGTCGCCCGGCCGCGTAACGTCGCGGTGATGTGGTGTATCAAGGCTTGGAGTGCGCCGGTTAATCAGGGCGTGATTGACGTCGGTGTTTTGGCCGATGAAGTGCGCAAGGCGACGGGGCGTCTGATCGGCACGCGGCGAATTCGCGCAACGCAGGTTTACTGGTCGACACCTGGTACCAACAAAGTCCGGGTGAAGGGACAGGGTGCCGGCGCTGCTGGCGGCGGTGCGGCATCAACCGCGAGCGGTCAGGTTTCCGCCGGTTGCGGCGGCGGTGCGGGAGCGCCATTTGATACGTGGATCACCAGCGGTTTCGATGGTGTGACGGTCACAATCGGTAAGGGCGGCACCGGTGTGCTCGTTGGTCCAGGCAATAACGGCGGCGCAACTTCGTTCGGATCACATGTCACCGCGCCGGGCGGAATCGGTGGCGGGTTGTCGGCGAACATGGTGCCGCCGCTTTACCTCGGCCAGACCCCGAATTCACAGCCGGCAGTCGGCGCGACTATCAAGAACGGTTCGGGCAAGGGTGGCGGTGGCGTCATTGGGCCAAAAACGGATTTTGTCGTGTCTGGCGAGGGCGGTGCGAGCGAAATGGGGCCGGGTGGTAACTCAATTTCAACCAGCTCGCAGGGGGCTGATGCGGTCAATCCGGGTGCGGGTGGTGGCGGTGCGGTTGCGCTTCCTTCCTACCCTGCTCATTTGCGTGGTGGCCATGGTGCTGATGGCTGGGTCGATGTTGAGGAGTGGACATGAGTATTTATGCGCGGATATATGCCGATCAGGTGTTTGAGTTTGTCGAGGTGAGCGGCGATATCTCGACGATGTATCACCCCTCCATGATCTGGGTGTGTATGGACGGCATCGAGCCAGCGCCGGCCATTGGCTGGAAAGCGATCGAGATGGACGGAGCGTGGCAATTTTCGCCGCCAGGGTTGCCCGTCGTGGTTCCTCAACCGCTGAGTGAAATTATCGCCGCCGAGCGTTTCAGGCGGGAGGGCACCGGCGTCACAGTCGAAGGGCTGTCCATCGAGACGACACGCGACAGCCAGGCGTTGATTGCCAGTACCGGATTGTCCGCAGTCCTGGATCCGGACTATCGCTGCAACTTCAAAACGGCCGCCGGTTTCGTCGAGATCGGATCGGCGCAAATTATTGCCATAGCCAAGGCCGTGCGTGCACACGTTCAGGCATGTTTCGACCGCGAACATGCATTGTTGCAGGCGATTGAAGCTGGCGAGTATCGCGATGAAATGCTCAATGAGGGTTGGCCGGATTCGAAGACACCAACCGGCGAATCGTAATCTGTCTCGTCGGGAGGCGCTGTCCTGTAGCGCCTCTCCCTACAAGTCCCAGCCCTCGCCCATCCGGCGCGCGCGCGGCAGCCTGTGCACTGTCATCCCATTTACTGCGCAGGCAAATCCATGGCCGATTATCTTCACGGCGTGCGGGTGCTCGAACTCAACGACGGCACCCGCCCCATTCGCACCATCCCCACCGCCGTCATCGGCATGGTCTGCACGGCCGACGATGCCGACGCTACCGTCTTCCCGCTCGACACGCCGGTGCTGCTTACCAACGTGCAGACCGCCGTCGGCAAAGCCGGCACCACCGGCACCCTCGCCGCCAGCCTGCAAGCCATCGCTGACCAGACCAAGCCCTACACCATCGTCGTGCGCGTCAAGGCAGGCGCCACCGAGGCGGAAACGGCCAGCGCGTTGATCGGCACCACCACCGCCGAAGGCAAATACACCGGCATGAAAGCCTTGCTCGCCGCAAAGGCCAAAGTCGGCATGGTGCCGCGCATCCTCGGCGTGCCAGGCCTCGACAGCCAACCAGTGGCCACCGCTCTGGCGAGCATTGCTCAACAACTACGCGCCTTCAGTTATGTCAGCGCTTGGGACTGCAAAACCAAGGAAGAAGCCGTCGCCTACCGCGAGAACTTCGGTGCCCGTGAAGTGATGGTGATCTGGCCGGACTTCCAGAACTGGGACACCGTCACCAGCGCCACCGTCAAGGCCTCGGCCGTCGCCCGTGCACTCGGTCTGCGCGCCAAGATCGACCAGGAAGTGGGCTGGCACAAAACCCTGTCCAACGTCGCGGTTAACGGCGTTACTGGCATCAGCGCCGACGTGTTCTGGGATCTGCAAAACCCGGCCACCGATGCCAATTACCTCAACGGCAACGAAGTCACCACCTTGATCAACGAGGGCGGCTTCCGCTTCTGGGGCAGCCGCACGTGCAGCGACGATCCGCTGTTTGCTTTCGAGAACTACACCCGCACCGCGCAGATCCTCGCCGACACCATGGCCGAGGCGCAGATGTGGGCCGTGGACAAGCCCATGCACCCGTCCTTGGTGCGCGACATGATCGAAAGCATCAAGGCCAAGTTCCGCGAAATGGTCGGCAGCGGTTACCTCATTGGTGGCGACTGCTGGTACCCGGAAGAGATCAACGACAAGGACACGCTCAAGGCCGGCAAGCTCTACCTCGATTATGACTACACGCCCGTGCCGCCGCTGGAAGACTTGACCCTTCGCCAGCGCATCACCGACCGCTACCTGATCCAGTTCGCCAGCAAAGTGAACGCCTGAATCGGCGCTCCCCTGCGGGGGAGTCCGTACCCCGGAGACCAACGCCATGGCCATGCCTCGCAAACTTAAAAACATGAACCTGTTTAACGACGGCAACACCTACCAAGGCGTTGCCAAAAGCGTCACCCCGCCGCCGCTCGGTCGCAAGATGGAAAGCTATCGCGGCGGCGGCATGAACGGCCCGGTCAAGGCCGACCTCGGCTTCTCCGACGACGGCATCCAGTTCGAATGGAAAACCGGCGGGTTGGATCTGATCGCGCTTCGGCAATTTGCCAGCGTCAACGCGTCCGGCGTGCAGCTGCGCTTTGCCGGCTCTTTCCAGCAGGACGACACCGGCGAAGTCAGCGCCGTGGAAATCATCGTGCGTGGCCGTCACGAGACCATCGAGATGGGCGACGCGGCGCCTGGTGAAGACACCGAACACAGCATCACCACCACATGCAGCTACTACAAGCTCATCGTCGACAACGAAGACATCATCGAGATCGACTTGCTCAACTTCATCGAGAAGGTCAACGGCGTGGACATGCTGGAGAAACAGCGTTCTGCCATCGGCCTTTGACCGCCCCCTAAAACCATTACCCGGAGCAACACATGAACACCGAAGAGACCAACACCGAAGCCCTGCCGGCAGTCGATGACAACACCGTCAACCTCGACACGCCCATCGTTCGCGGCAAGTCCTACATGACCAGCCTCACCCTGCGCAAACCGTCATCCGGCGAACTGCGCGGCGTGCACCTGGTGGACCTGCTCAACCTCGACGTCGCCGCCCTGCTCAAGGTGCTGCCCCGCATCACCTCGCCGAGCATCACCGCTACCGAAGCCGCCGGCATGGACCCGGCCGATCTGCTGGCCTGCGGCAACAAGGTTGCACATTTTTTGTTGCAGAAGTCGGTGAAGACGGACGCCTCCCTCGTTGCGTAGAGGACGCCATGGCCGATCTGGCCGTGGTCTTTCACTGGGCGCCGGCTGATATGGATCAGCTCGGCCTGCAAGAACTGATGGACTGGCGCGAGCGCGCCAGGGTGCGGAGTTCCACCGATGGCGAATGACTTAAAACTTCAGGTACTGCTCAACGCAATTGACCGGGCGAGCGGCCCCCTGAAAGCCATCGACAAGGGCAGCATCGGCGCTGCCCGCGCACTCAAGGACGCGCGCGACCGCCTCAAGGAGCTTAACGCCCAACAGAAAGACGTCAGCGCCTGGCGCACCCAGCGCGCCGCCGCTGAACAGACCGAAACCGCCCTAACCTCGGCCCGCGACAAAGTGCGCGCGCTCAGCCAACAGTTTGCCGCCACGGGCGTTCCGACCAAGGCATTGGCCAAGGACTTCCGAACCGCTGTGCGTGAGGCTCAGCGGCTCAAGGAACAACACCAGCAGCAGTCCGAACAATTACAGACCCTGCGTTCGAAGCTGTACAGCGCAGGCATCAGCACCAAAGACCTCCGCACTCACGAACGCCAGCTGCGCGAGCAGATCGGCGCCACCAACACCACAATCAGCGAACAGGGCAAACGGCTGGTCGCGCTGAATGCCCAGCAAAAACGCATGGCCGCCGAACGCGCCAAACTGGCGAAGACCCAAGGCCTTGCCAGTGACATGGCGGTCAACGGTGCGGCCGGATTGGGCGTTGGTTACGCCGCCAGCCGCCCGATAGCCAAAGCCGTGGGCGCATTTGCACCGAACGAAGACTCAGCCACACAGCTGAAAGTGTCGATGATGGACAACACCGGCAAGGTCGCCGAGGACTTCCAAAAGATCACCGACCTCGCCACCAAACTCGGCGACCGATTGCCTGGCACCACCGCCGACTTTCAAGAAATGATGACCATGCTGCGGCGCCAAGGCCTCAGCGCACAAAGCATCCTCGGCGGTACCGGCGAAGCGGCCGCGTACCTGGGCGTACAGTTGAAAATGCCGGTGGCCGAAGCCGCCGAGTTTGCTGCCAAGATGCAGGACGCCACGCGCACCACCGAGAAGGACATGATGGCGCTGATGGACACCATTCAGCGCGGGTTCTACTCCGGTGTCGATTCGACCAACATGCTTCAGGGCTTCAGCAAGATCGCCCCGGTGATGGACACCATCAAGAAATCCGGGATTGAGGCCGCCAACGAACTGGCCCCGCTGCTGATCATGATGGACCAGGCCGGCATGGAAGGCGGCGCTGCTGGTAACGCGTTCCGCAAAATCTTTCAGGCAGGCCTGAACAAGGACAAGGTCGACGACGTCAACAAGATCCGCCAACTCAAGGGCCAGAAGATTCAATTCAGCTTCACCAACAAGGAAGGCAACTTCGCCGGGCTGGAGAACCTGTTCGCCCAGGTCGAAAAGCTCAAGGGGCTGAACGACGAAGACCGTACCGAGACCATCAAGGACTTGTTCGGTGATGACTCGGAAACCATGACCACCCTGAACACCATGATGAACAAGGGGCTGGCGGGTTACAAAGAGGTGCAGCAGAAGCTCCAGAATCAGGCGGACCTGCGCACGCGCGTCAACGAGCAACTCAGCACCTTGACCAACGTCATGGAAGCCGCGGAAGGCAGCTTTACCAACGCCATGGCCGAGTTCGGCGCCGCCGTCGCGCCGGAATTGAAAGAGCTGATCAACACCCTCGGCGAAGTCGCCAACAACGTCGGCGCCTGGGCGCGGGAAAACCCAAAGCTCGCCGGCGGACTGGTCAAAGTCGTGGCGCTTGTCGCGGGTCTGTCGTTCGTGTTCGGTGGCTTGGCCATCGGCATGGCCAGCCTGCTCGGGCCGTTTGCAGTGATTCGTTACGGCATGGCGATGTTCGGCATGCAGGGTGGTGGCACGCTGCGAGTCATGCAAAAGCTCGCCCCCACCATCACCGGTCTGGCTCGCAATGCACTCCCTATGCTGGGCCAAGGCCTACGCACGCTGGCCAGCACACTCAGCGGCGCACTGGTAACTGCCCTGCGAACCGTCAGCATTGCACTGTGGGGCCTCGCCACGAACCCGGTCGCGCTTGCTATCGGTGCCGTGGTTGCCGTCCTCGCCGGTGCGGCTTACCTGATCTACACCAACTGGGACGCGGTTAAACTCTACTTCAGCAACGCCTGGACCGAGATCAAAGCCGGTTTCAGTGGTGGCATTGGTGGCATCCTCACCACACTCGCCAACTTCAGCCCCATAGGTCTGATCTACCAGGCCTTCGCTGGCGTACTGAGCTACCTCGGCGTGGATCTGCCGAGCCGCTTTACCGAGTTCGGCAACATGCTAGTCAACGGCCTGGTCAACGGACTGCTCGCAGGGTTGGGCCAGATCAAAAACGCCGTCAGCTCAGTGGCTGATTCGGCCATCAACATGTTCAAGGAAAAGCTCGGCATTCACAGCCCGTCCCGCGTGTTCACCGCGCTTGGCGGCTTCACCATGGCCGGTCTGACCCAAGGTCTGCAAAGCGGTCAGGACGGCCCGCTGGGCGCCATCACTGACATGGGCAAACAAGTCGTGTCCGCCGGGCAACGTGCACTTGGCGCCGTGGCTGGTCCGCTCGGCGCCATCGGGCTGCCGCAGTTGCCAACTGGCGCCGCCGCATCCTCTTCAGTGTCGATCGACAATCGCGCGCCCATCAGTCCGGCACCGGCCGCAGCCTACGACAGTCACGACACCTACGAAATCAACATCCACACCACGCCCGGCATGGACGAGCGCGCCATCGCCCGTGCCGTGCGCGCCGAACTGGCCCGCGTCTCCAGCGAAAAGAGCGCCCGCCAGCGCAGCAAACTATCCGACCTGGAGTAACCCGCCATGATGCTTGCCCTGGGCATGTTCGTTTTCAGCCTCTCTACCGCCGCTTACCAGGAACTGCAACGCCAAACCGAATGGCGCCACGCCAGCAGCAACCGCGTCGGCGCCGCGCCGGCTCGCCAGTTTGTCGGCCGGGGTGATGACTCCATCACCCTGCCCGGCATCATCCTGCCGGAACTCGCCGGCAGCGCCCTCAGCCTCGACGCCTTGCGCCTGATGGCCAACACCGGCAAGGCATGGCCAATGGTCGAAGGCAGCGGCCGGATTTATGGCCTGTGGATCATCGAAAGCCTGAGCGAAACCAAGACGATCTTCTTCCGCGACGGCACGCCGCGCCGCATCGAATTCACCCTCAGCCTCAAGCGTATCGATGACGACCGCATCGACCTGATCGGCGCAGGTACCAGCGCTGGCGTCAGCATCATGAGGGCGCTGCTGTGATCGATGCCGCCCTCTCTCGCGTCACCGGTTTTCTGGACAAGACCATCGAACGCTACAAGCGCGAGGCCGCCTACCCGGTACCGGCGTTCCGCATCACCGTGGACGGCAACGACATCGCCCAACTCATCAGCCCGCGCCTGATGAGCCTCGACCTCACCGACAATCGCGGCATCGAGGCCGATCAACTGAGCATCACCCTCAGCGACCACGACGGACTGCTCGCCATCCCGCCCAAGGGCGCGGTGGTCCGGTTGTGGCTCGGTTGGAGTGATACCGGACTGGTCGACAAGGGCACCTACACCGTCGACGAAACCGAGCATTCCGGCGCGCCCGACGTGCTGAGCATCCGCGCCCGGTCCGCAGATCTCCGCAAAGGCCTGAAAACCAAACGCGAGCGCAGCTGGAGCAACACCACGCTCGGTGACGTGTTGGGCGATATCGCCCTAGGCAACGGTCTGACCGCCACCATCGCCGGCGCGCTCGACGGTTTGCCTATCCTGCAACTGGACCAGGCCAACGAGTCCGACGCCAACCTGATCAGTCGTGTCGGCGAAGAGTTCGACGCCGTGGTCACAGTCAAAGCCGGTTGCCTGCTTTGCCTGCCCGCCGGCGGTGGCAAGACCGCCAGCGGCGCCGAGCTGCCCCACATCACTCTCACCCGCGCCGATGGCGACCAGCATCGCTACCTGCAAGCCGACCGAGACAGCTACGACGGCGTACGCGCCTATTTTTATGATGTGAACAGCGCCAAGAAACAGGAAGCCATCGCCGGTGGCGGCGAAAACCTCAAGGATCTGCGCCACACCTTTAGCGATCGTCAATCAGCCTTGCGCGCGGCCCGGGCCGAGTTCAACCGGCTACAACGTGGGAGTGCGACGCTCAGTTACACCCTGGCCATTGGCCGGCCGGATCTGATACCGGAGCTGACCTATACGTTGGAAGGTGTGAAGCCTGAGATTGACGAAATCATCTGGTACGGCGGGAATGTCCAGCACACGCTCAGTGCAGACAATGGATACATCGTCAGCCTGGAGCTGGAAAGCAAGTTACCGGAGGATACGGTTGAGGATCTGGCAGAAGAGAATAAAGGTGATTTCACGGGAGTCATCGCCCACTACCGCGACACGAAAACAGGAGACGAGAAAACGGTGACTGCTGGCGATCAACGCAACCCGCGACGGTTACGGTGGTTATACGCTTCAAAGAGGGCAGCGAAGCGGGCGGTGGACCGGGAGTTTTTCAGGCTCCCGTCTAGAGAATGAACCTAGGTTCTCTTTTTATTCAAACAAGAGAGAGCTTCATCTACGGCAGTCAGGCCATCCGCAAATTGGACTCGCCTAAAACCAAACCCCTCCTCAACTTCGAACATTTTCCGCAACTCAGTTAAGGCATCCCGCTCTTCCAGTAATACTTTATCCGCCCCCATCATTGCAAAGCGCTTTTTGATAAGGGCGTTAAATTTACCTAACGTTTTTCCATTAGCGACCTTCAAAAAATCCCGCAACATCTCAACAGGCAAGTGCTTGAACAGTGGCATATCGTAATTATTTGCGCATTCGTACAACACCTTTAACTCTGGATCTTTTTCCCACCCAGACAGTTTAGTAGTATAGGCTTCAATTGTTTCAAGATCCTGAACCTCTCTATCCCAATCTTGGATTAAGCGTTCTAAGCTTGGTATTTCAGAATTTCCGCGGCGAAAAAAGAAAAAATCCTCACCACAACTCTCAAAGAAATACCCTTTCACTCCTACCAAACTCCGCCAGCGATTGATGCTTCCTTCAAACTCAACAACCAGATCCTCCCACTTAGCCGGCAGTCCTCCTCGCTTTGCATCATAGCAGAACTCGGAAATAATCATCGCGACCTTCCTTATGCTACAAACACCCGGCACAGGATTATTTACAGCATTTCGCGCTTCTTCAAAACACTCTAGATATTCAGCCTCGTCATATTCCATTCTCTCCATCAGCTTTTCGTAAGCAAGACAAACCGGCTTATTATTCAAATGCGTTACTTTTTGAAAATCGATCAACGCACGCATTAAATCTGAAATATCCAACTTATCTTGTTGTATATATTGCTCAACAAACTCAAACCCTGAAGCAGTGCTACAACTAAGCTCAGGCAAAGACTGAATCAGTTCATCCTCAGAAGTAAGTGGAAGCGCTGTGGGCTGTCGAGACTGCATCATAATGTTAAGCTGTCTATTGTAATATCCGTTACATATCGTTCTGATCAGCCCCTTCTGAGCTTCCGTTTTCTTTCCATAGATCTTTGAAATCAAGAAAGACATGAACACTATCTGATATAGCGACTCGACGCGACCACTTCGAAGCTTTTCTTTCGCTCCTATTGACTCCTTATACAGAACAACTCTCTTCAGAGCCTCCAAGGAGGAGAATACCGTTCTAATATTTTTTACATCAAGTGCTTTAACAACAGGAAGGAGGTGGCTATACCGAACCTCATCTAATTCAACGGCCAACTCACGAGAAATCATTTCAAAAGACTGCTCAAGCGCATCCTCTGGAGCAATTCTGATTGGCACGTCTCTCCATATATTTTTCTCGTAGTCAGGTGCATGCACCGACCCGCCCACTAATTTTGTCTCGTCTAAAAGCAAAATAACCTTTCTTGATTTAAACTCTGAGAAATAGTTTATCTCGGACCACGCCTTCAGAAAATTTTTTTCATCTAGGCGATCTAAATCATCGAAACACAGCACGTAATCATCAATGGCATTTATTATCCTTTTCTTAACCGCACCACCGACAGCCATAACTGCGGAGCTCAAAACTCCAGCATTTTTTGCTTCAGAAGTAATACTTGTGAACAATCCGGTCAACAGAGCCCCCGCCCCGCTCTTCGACTGATCATCAATATCTTTCAAGCCTGAAAGCTCTTCAATAAGAAAATCATCCAAACCTTTACCGGAAATACCGTAGGAATAAAGCGAAACATATAAGCACTTTTTCCCAGCCTTCTCTAACAACTCACGAATGACACCTTTAAAAAGAAATGTTTTACCACTTCCCCACTCACCAGTAATAGCTAAGGCCCCCGTGCGATCAGAACTTAAATACTCACCCAAAACCTCAGACCAATAAGAACTCAAATCTGTCATAAACCCCTCACCGCACTTCGCAAAACGTTAGCAGAAAGCTTACTTAAGGAGTTCCGACGCTAGCCGGAACTGCCTGACCTATTGCTTCACTCGGAAGATCTCACAAGTGCCTCCATTATCCTCAGCACATCCTGCCGCTGCTGATAATCCAGCTTTGCGAGAAGCTGCAAAAAGAGGTGCTCCAAAGGGGTAAGGTTTTCCATCGTGCGTACTCCATTTCCTTGTGATGGGCGGGGCGCCATTCGCAGCACCTGAACCGCCCGGGAGTCACCCATTCTCAGCACGTTTTTCTGTGCCACCAGCCCCGACAATTTGGGGGCCGGCTGAATGGGTGTCGCCTCCCAGATGGCTACTCCCGTACCTATGCACCACGTTGGAAATGTAAGCAGCAGTTGCGCCGGGTTTTACAGTACCGGACGCGGTGGCAGGGTCATGTAGACACCGTTCTCACCCCATCCCTGCAAGTTCCCCTTTGCATCGACTACGTAGTACTCATCAAACATGTTGTCTGGCTCATCCAGGCGTAATCCGCCATCAGCAAGCTTCTTTGCTCGATAGCTATATGTATTTTTCCCACCACTGGCAAAAATTTGATCCATGACATATTTGCCATCGCGTTTGTACAACACGATCAAATGACCAAGAGCACCGTCTCGCAGCCAAGAACCAAGCCGATCTGGATACTCCCTCAGGTCCAAGCCTTTCAGAGTTTCATAATCCTGCGCGCTGAGGCCGATTAGAGAGCTTTTGTAGTCAGGATCAAAACTGGCATTGGCCCAGTACGCCTTGTCGTTTTGGCCTTCGACCCTGAAACCGATGAACGTCGTTTTAGGCTTCGACTTCGTATCGGCGCGAACGGCCTTAGCTACTTCAGCCAATTCCGCGTCACTTACACGCTTGGGTAAAACGACTTCAACCTTACGAGGTCGTCCCTCTTGGAAATCGTCTTTAGTGATCGTGTAAGCCTTGGTCGCAACGCTTTGCGTTACCTTTTCGACAGGCTCGTCTTTGTTACCCCGAGAGCACATCGACACTGTCACAGCGATGATGATCACCAGAATGACAAATCCGCCGATCTTCTGGCCCAGGGTGACTCCCGGATCGGCAACGCCGCAGCTGGGACAAACCTTCGCTGAAATATCTACTTTGTGTTTGCAAGACTTGCAGGGCTTCAAAGCCATTCGAACCGCTCCTTTCTATATCCATGAAAAAGCCGGCCATCGTGGCCGGCGTATTGCGCCTACTCACCTGAGCATTCATTGACCAGGTCAGTCGCTTTCCTTTTTCCCATCAATGCTCGCGGCTTTTGCAAAAGCCGAAACCATGCGAAGCAGCACCTCTCGATCCAAGTCCGTGACGTGCTGATAGAACTCAAGAAATTTTGCCGTGTCGGGACTGATGCTTTCGACCGTCGTGGGCTTGCGCTCACCGGTCACCACATACAACACGTCGACTCCCTTCTCAGCCACTGCGGCTAGATAGGTCGCATCAGGGCTACGTTCGCCCTTCTCGTAGTTGTATTGGCTGTTTTTTGAGGCACCAGCCTTCGCTGCGAAATCGGTTTGATTGAAGCCCAACCGTTCGCGCTCTTCTTTCAGGCGATCACCAATTCCCACAAATGTCTCCATAGCGATTTGACACTCCCACAATCATGGGAAATACTTCGCCTGTCATCACACGAAATCACACGAAACGAGACTATGCCGAACGGATACCCCACGGAGCAAGCGTGCCAAGACGCCCGCGAGCGCCTCGCGCATCAAGGTCTATCTGCCAAGGATTGGGCCGATCAACACAACCTCACGCCTTCTACGGTGTACGCCGTGCTGAACGGACAGAAAAAATGTCTGCGGGGCGAGTCTCATCGCGCCGCTGTACTGCTCGGTATCAAAGACGGCGTGATTGAAAACTAAGCCTGTTGGCTCAGGGAGGAAACCAGAAGATGAAACGCCCAGTTCTAGCCAACAGGAAAGACGTGGTCAGCGCAGTAATCGGTGCTTATCAGGGAGGCCGCGTTTACGCCGCCGCCGACTTGGGAATGCCGCTTAAAAAGTTCGACAATCAGGCTTATGAAAACGCCGGCAGTCGTCCGCTGAGTGACGACCACATCCACCGCCTCGAACAGGTAGCAGGAACGACCTTCCTGCCGGATTACATCGCTGCCAAATACGGCGGCATGTTCGTCCCACTGACTGCGCCTGCGGACCTGGACAACGTCGAGCTGTACAACCGCTCAGTTAAAGCCGCCGCCAAACGCGGAATGGTGGACCAGATCATCGCTAAAGCACTCGACGACGGCGTCATCGAGTCCTGCGAAGCGCAAGCCATCATCAACGCGCTGATGCACTACATGTCTGCCCGCTACGCCGAAGTGCTGGCCACTATTCAATTGCACGGTCGGGGGTTCGCCGGGTGAGTACTTACAAGCTTGTCTGCCCGCACTGCCTCGGCCGCATGCGCATCCGCACCAGCGAAGGCACACACATTTTCCTGCGCGTGGCCTACCTGCAATGCACCAACGAGGCCTGCGGCTGGTCGGTGCGTGCTGAGTTCGAGATGACTCACGAAATGAGTCCCAGCGGCATGGCCAACCCATCGGTGCGTTTGCCCATCGCCGATATCGCCCTGCGCCGCGCCGCGATGAAGACCGCCAACGATCAACCCGACCTGCTCGACCAAATGGAAATGGAGTGTGCGCAATGAACCACGATCAGTTGACCCACGACTACCGCAGCAGCATGCAACGTGCCGCGTTCGCTTACCTACAACGGCACGAAGCGCAGTACCTGGTGGACTCGGACCTGCTTTATGAAAACTGCGTTCGCCACTTGGCCACGTCGCTGGAGGTGCCTGTCTTCATGGCGGAGCGACTGGTGCACAACGCCTGGACTGAACTGCAAGTGATCAATCAGCGCAAGTGGATCGGTGTGGACTGGGGCAACAGCCCCGGCTGCACGGTCGTGCACTTGATCGACACCCGTGCTGATCTGCGCTACCCGGTACCGGCGAGGCTGCTACCGCAAAGCCTGCTCGCACAGCGCGGTTCCGCGCACAAGCACCACCCTCAGTAACCCCTTTTTAAACAACCCGCCCTGCCCCGCTTCCCGTGGGTTTGGGTGAGCTTTGCCTGAAATCCGAGGTGGATCATGGAAATCGACATCGCCATCACCGCAAAACTGCCCCGTGCACAGGCCGAAGCCCTGCTCCAGGCACTGCGCGCCCAGTACTCGATGCAGTTCAACGAGTACTGGTATGACGATCGCTTTCGCATGATCCCAGAGGGTTTACGGCACGGCTCGCTGCTGTCGGCCTTCCCGGTGATGGCAGCCCAAAAACGCCTGATCGGCGCCCTTAAACACAGTCTCGGCGAAGTGAAGTAAGCCCCGATGAACATGAAACACGATTTGCGCGCCGACATTCTGCAACGCCTTGAATCCGATTACGGACTCAAGCACAAAGCCGGCAAATACATGCGCCAGGGCGAATGCCCGGCGTGCAAGAAAAAGGAGCTGTACGCCTTCCATGATGACCCGTGGATGATTCGTTGCGGCCGGGGCAAGTGTGGCCAGACCTGGCACGTTAAAGAAATTTACGAAGACCTGTTCGAGGACTGGAGCAAACGCGCCCCGGCCAGTGAGCAACATCCCAGCGCCACCGCCCGTGCCTATCTGGAGTTTGCCCGAGGCTTTCGGCTTGATTTGATTCAAGGCTGGTTCACGCAGGAAACGTATTTCTCCGGCGAACTGAATGCCGGCAGCGCAACGGTGCGCTTCGCGTTGGAGAAAGGTGGCTACTGGGAGCGCCTGATCGACCGGCCGCACCGGTTCGGCAAGATGAAAGCGCGGTTCAAGCCTGGCGATAGCCCGCGTGGGTACTGGTGGTGCCCGCCATGTGTCGAGCTGCTGGACGTCAAAGAGCTGTGGATTGTCGAGGGCATCTTCGACGCCATCGCTCTGGTGCATAACGGCATTGCAGCCGTGTCGGCAATGTCGTCGGCCTTCTTCCCTGAAGAATCTCTGAAAGAGCTGGCCCTGCTGCGCGGCGGTAAATTGCCCAAGCTCATTTGGGCATTGGACAACGAACCCAGCGCGCACAAATACACCAAGCGTTGGGTGCGTCAGGCTCGCGCCCTGGGTTACGAATGCGAAGCGGCACAGATTCCCCAATCGGACAGCCGCAAGGTGGATTGGAACGACCTGCATCAGCGCTGGGCATTCATCGATGGCGAGAGCGAACGTGCCGAGCGGATCGACAAGGACCTGGCCACCGCTCGCTATCACGGCTCCCTGTTGATCGCCGAAAGCGCGTCTGAGAAAGGCGTGCTGATGTACGAATGGCGCGAGCGCCACGAATTTCACTTCGGCTTCGACAGCCGGCTCTACTGGTTCAAGATGGACTTGGAGAAATTCAACAAGGCCATGCAGGCGCTGGAGTCCTCCGAGCGCCACGAAGACCAGTTGCTCAACGAAAAGCAGCGTCGCGAAAAGGCCCTGCGCCAATGCGGTGGCGTGGTGGAAATTGCTAACTGCTACCCACAGGCGCTGTACTTCCAGCGCAACGAAGTCACCGACGAATCCTGGTACTACTTCCGCGTCGATTTCCCGCACGACAGCGGTAGCGTCAAAAACACTTTCACCGGTGGCCAGGTTGCGGCCGCCAGCGAATTCAAGAAACGCTTGCTCAGCATGGCCGCCGGCGCCGTGTTCACCGGCAGCGGGCAGCAGCTCGACAAGATCATGAAAGACCAGCTGTTCGGCCTGAAAACGGTCGAGACAATCGACTTCATCGGCTACAGCAAACTGCACGGCTGCTATGTGTTTGGCGACCTCGCGGTACGCGGCGGCATCGTCAGCGTGGTGAACAAGGAGGACTTTTTCGAGTTCGGCAAGTTGCGGCTGAAGACGCTGCAAAAGTCGATCGCAATGCACATTCAGCGCGACAGCAAGCAGTACCGCACCGACTGGTTGCCGATGCTGTGGCTGTGCTTCGGTGCCAAAGGAATCGTCGCCCTGGCGTTCTGGTTCGGCTCGCTGTTCGCCGAGCAGATCCGCGCGCAGTACAAGTCCTATCCGTTCCTTGAGGTCACCGGCGAAGCCGGCGCCGGCAAGACCACGCTGCTGACCTTCCTGTGGAAACTGCTCGGCCGTGAGCATGAGGGTTTTGACCCGTCGAAATCGACCCGTGCCGGCCGACAGCGCGCCATGGGCCAAGTCTCAAACATGCCGGTTGTGCTGATCGAGGGCGACCGCAATGAGCCGGACAAGGCGCACGCCAAGGGCTTTGACTGGGACGAACTGAAAGACTTCTACGGCGGCGGCACGCTCGGCACCAAGGGCATGAAGACCAGCGGCAACGAGACCTACGAACCGCCGTTCCGGGGCGCGATTGCGATCAGCCAGAACGCCGACGTCAGTGCGTCCGAAGCGATCCTGACCCGGATTATCAAATCCCACTTTGCGCGTCCGGAAGTCACCACCGAAAGCCGTGCCGCGGCCGACAACCTGAACCTGATCCCGGTCGAGCAATTGAGCCATTTCCTGTTGCTGGCCGTGCGCGCCGAAGCCCAGGTGATGGCCAAGTTTGCTGAACGCGTGCTGGTTCACGAACAGCAGCTGCGCAAGCTCAAAGAAATCCGCGTGGAACGGATTATCAAGAACCACAGCCAGTTGATGGCTTTGGTCGATTGCCTGCGCCTGGTTTGCCCGCTGGATGACAACCACGTCGCCACAACGCATCAGGCGTTGATGGTCATGGCGCTGGAGCGGCAAGCCGCGATCAGTGCCGACCACCCGCTGGTTGCCGAATTCTGGGAAGTCTACGAATACCTCGAAAGCCTGGGCGAAGGCCCGCAGGTCAACCACAGCACCGACCCAAAACTCATCGCCATCAACCTAAACGAGTTCGCTGAAAAGGCCAGCGAGCATCGGCAGAACCTCGCTGACCTCAAGACGTTGCGCGGGCTGCTGGTCAACAGCCGCAGCCATAAATGGCTGGAATCGAACAAGGCCGTTTACAGCGCCGTGCGCGCCTCACAAGCCGCCGGCAACGCGATGTTCAACAAACCCACCACTGTGCGCTGCTGGATTTTTCAGAGCGCGTAAACCGCAACCAGCGCTGCAACGCTGGGCACCTTCCCAAGGAGAAGCACCATGCAAGTTCAAGTCATCACCGGCAACGCCGGCATGGGCAAGACGACAAAACTCAGGTCGATCGAGGCCCAGCAACTGGCCGAAGGCAAACCGGCCGCGATCATGTACGCGGAAGCGTATTCGCATCGAGGCCTGCTCATCGCCTTGGAGGTCAGGTTGGAACGCGGCGAGCGGACGCTGCTTGTCGACGATTGCTCGAGCAAGCAGATCGAGGAGGTTTTGCAGTGGCAACGGGAGGTCGATGGCAACGAGCGGTTCAAAGACTTGGCGATTCACCTGGTTCGCCGCGCGGGCTGAACGAAGTTCATGCCAGAAAGAAGTGATGCCGAGGGGCTGCAACCCCTCGACACCGACCACCGCAAAGGAGAAGCACCATGCAAGCACAAAACCCAAGTGGCAGCAGCACAGAGGCTATCACGAAGCCACTGGAATTCGGCGTCGCTGACTTCGACACCCTGCTGCGTGAGGTGGAACAACTCAGACAGTTCAGGGAATCAGTCAAGCACACCTGTGAAAACCCGAAAAATCGAACGAGACAGACCCAGTTGCAGATGTGCCGATTTCTCGATGAGCTGCGGCTGACGGCGATCAATGTAGGCGCGGTAGGTGCGGCAAACGTGGAGGCGCGATGAACGCAGATCCCGATCCTACTCCGCGCACACGCCCGCCCATGGCGAGCCACCGCTTGGACCTGCCCAGTTGCTGCGACATCTGCGGCAAAGCCCGATCCACCCGCAAGCATCAAAGCTGTAGCCGGATCAGGCAGCAGCGCAAGTCTGCGGAGTGGGCGGAGTTGATGGCCGCACGGGCGGAAGAGAAGAAGAACAAACCACGGCGTTACACGCGCTGATTTGAAATACGGACGATGGGGAGCTGCAACTCCCCATCGTCCGCAAAGGGAGAAGCACCATGCAAACGCTCAAACGGATCGAACTGAACGTCTCGCAACAGCAGGCCGCGCTATGACTGTTTTCCTGCTGCTGTATCTGTGCTCGGATGTGTCTCGGACGGATTGCCAAGTGATTCCAGCCCAGCGCTGGGTGGGCAATGCCGCTTATGAGCGCTGCGTTGAAGCCATTCCGGGCCTAACCAAAGCCTTGACTGCCACAAATCGAGAGCGGCACCAATTCGTCTGCGAGATTCAGACGGATGCCGCAACTCCGGCGGAAAAAGTAGCCCGGCCAAGGTTCATTCATCAATCGTTTCGGATGTGAGGGGAGCATCATGAACACAGCTTTTATTCTGATGGCCCAGTACGAAGGCCAAGCGATTATCCCGCTTGATCGGGTGTGCCGGGACTACTTCACACACCTGACGCCCGATATGTTCCAGCGCAAGGTGATGAGTGGGCAGATCAAAATCCCGATCACCCGACTCGAGCCGAGCCAGAAGTCCGCCAAGGGCATCCACATCGGCGACCTGGCGGCTTACCTCGATCTCCAGCGCGCCGCCGCGGTGAAAGAGAACAACCAGCTCAACGGCTTAAAACCCGCCTTTTGAGCCACTTCATTGATGCGGCGCCCAGTTGGACGGGCGCCCTCAATATCTTTTCGTGCCACTCCCACCCCACATACCGATCACCCTTACCGCGCAGGTGGGTGTAGCGTCGCAGCGAGTTCCAGTCTCTGTGCCCCGACACGCTCGCCACGCGCGGAATGTCCCAGTCCATTTCGAACAACCGGCTGACACCTTCATGCCGGAGGTCGTGAAAGTGCAGGTCAGCGATTTCCAGGAATTTGCAGGCCTTCGCCCAGGAGGTGGAAATAGACTCAGGGCTGTACGGAAAAATGTCTTCGCCGGCCTTCGGCATCGTTTGGAGGATCTGCCACGCTTCATCAGGCAAGTAGCACCAGACGTCGTTGCCGATCTTCTGGCCGGGGTTTTTCATGTCCCGAACCAGGACTCGCTGGCCGGCCTCGTCCACGTCCGCCCAACGAATGCGGGTGATTTCATCGAGACGGCGGGTTGAGAATAGGGCGAAGCCGACGACCTTCAGCATGTTGGTGACGCTGCGGCGGCGGGCCTGCATTTCCTCGTAGTGCGTCATGAGCTTGCCCAGCTCTTCCAGTGTCGGACGGCGGTCCCGCTCGCGACTCTTGAGGTTGTAGCCGAGCTTGCGCAGAACTCGCCGAGCGCCGCCCATGGCCAGCGGATCGACCTGATAGCCCCATGCGTCCCGAGCAATGGAAAGCACAGCGCCGAGGTGCGCGAGGTCGTTGCCAGCCGTTTGCGGCAGTACGCCCCCGCCTTCGGCGCTCATCCGCCACAGGGCGAAGTCCACCAGGCACTGCGTATTGATGTCAGTGTCATTGAGCTTGCCGAAGTAGCTGGCACCGATCGCCGTGAGCGTGGCCTTCTTGGTTTTGCCCAGCGGCCGCGCCTTTTCAACTTCGCGGAGGTACTGGTCGATCATTTCTTTGGCGGTGGCGCCTTTGCGGCTCGCCCGCTCGATCGCACCTGGTTCATCCAGTTCGGATTCACGCTTGCGCGCCCAGGCCTGGGCAGCCTGTTTCCGGGCGAAGGTCCGGCTCTCTTGGTAGACTGTGACTTTGTCGCGGTTGATGCGGACCTGAGCTGTGTAGCTGGTAGAGCCGTCGGCCTTTTTGCGTGATCTGATCGTTGCCATGAGAATTGGTACAAGCCCTGTTTCGGTTGGTACATTGTACCAACCGCTTGGTAAAAACGCCCCAAAACCCCCGAAAATCGGTACAAAACACGTTGAATATGAACACCGCAAAAACAGGGTCAAAGCCAGAGAATACGCGGCCTGAGCCGTCTCGGCGCTTCAGTGTGGCACCCATGATGGATTGGACGGACCGCCACTGCCGGTACTTCCTCCGCATCCTGTCCAAGCACGCCCTGCTCTACACTGAAATGGTCACCACCGGCGCACTGCTCAACGGTGATCACGAACGTTTCCTGCGTCACAACGAAGCCGAGCACCCGCTGGCGTTGCAGCTCGGCGGTAGTGTTCCGCTCGATCTCGCTGCCTGCGCGCGCATGGCCCAGGAACACGGCTACGACGAGGTGAACCTCAACGTCGGCTGCCCAAGCGATCGTGTGCAAAACAAGATGATCGGCGCGTGCCTGATGGGGCATCCGCAGTTGGTGGCCGATTGTGTGAAGGCGATGCGTGATGCGGTGTCGATTCCGGTGACGGTGAAGCACCGGATCGGCATCAACGGTCGGGACAGTTACGCGGAGCTGTGTGATTTCGTCGGCACAGTGCGGGATGCCGGCTGCACGAGTTTTACCGTGCATGCGCGGATTGCGATTCTGGAGGGGTTGTCGCCGAAGGAGAATCGCGACATTCCGCCGTTGCGCTATGACGTCGCGGCGCAGTTGAAGGCGGATTTTCCGGAGCTGGAGATTGTGCTGAATGGCGGGATCAAGACGATGGAGGCCTGCCATGAGCATCTGCAGACGTTCGATGGCGTGATGTTGGGGCGTGAGGCTTATCACAATCCTTATCTGCTAGCGGAGGTCGATCAGCAACTGTTCGGCAGTACCGCTCCGGTGATCAGTCGGGCTGAGGCGTTGGCGCAGTTGCGGCCTTATATCGCCGAGCATTTGCTGGCCGGTGGTGCGATGCATCACATCACTCGGCATGTGCTGGGCCTGGGCACAGGGTTCCCCGGGGCGCGCAAGTTTCGTCAGTTGTTGTCGGTGGATATTCACAAGGCCAAGGATCCGCTGGCGTTGCTGGATCAGGCGGCTGAGTTGCTTGAAGGGCGTTGATTGATGGTTTGAGTGTGCGGGCGGCGCATGAGCGTTGCCCGGTATTTTGATGTACTGACAGGATGTCTTTTGTTTATGCCCGCGTTTACTTTTTCAGGTTTCAAGCGTTTCACCCTCCTCGCCTTGTTCAGCTTCACTTCCGACGTTTATGCGCACTGCGATGGCTTTTGCATGGGCCGTACCGATACGCCGTGGGAGGTGACGCAGCTTTCCGGCTTCACTTTGGTGTCTTTAATCCTCGCACCTATTTCGTCTAGCCAGGAAACGACCGACAGTCACAAGCGTGTTTACTCTGCAGAGGAGCAAGAAGACGCGCGACTCTATCTGGCCAGCGACGGCATGCTGCAAGCCGCGTATTTCACCTCGGCCTTGCAGCGCTTTCGTCAGGAGTCGTCGGATTCGACGTTAAACGATCTCGCCGTGGCGGCGTTGATCAGCGCGCAGTGATCAGGCGGCCGCTGCGGCGGTCCAGTTGACCCAACCAAACAGCCACGTCGCCAGAATCAACAATCCAAAACCGATCCGGTACCACGCGAACGCGGCATAGCTGTGGTTGGCAATAAACTTGAGCAAGCCGCGTACGGCGATCATGGCGAAGATGAATGCGGTGACGAAGCCGAGGGCGAAGACTGGCAGGTCGTTGGGTTGGAACAGGTCGCGGTATTTGTAGCCGGAATAAACGGCGGCACCAACCATGGTCGGCATGGCGAGGAAGAACGAGAACTCAGTGGCGGCTTTGCGTGAAAGGCCGAAGAGCAGGCCGCCGATGATCGTCGAGCCGGAGCGCGAGGTGCCGGGAATCATCGCAAGACATTGTACGAAACCGACCTTCAACGCGTGGGACCAGCGCATGTCGTCGACATGTTCGACGCTGACTACATGGCTGCGCTGTTCGGCCCACAACATGACGATGCCGCCAACAACCAGGGCCACCGCAACGGTGATTGGGTTGAACAGGTATTCATGAATCGCGTCGGCGAATAACACGCCGAGGATAACGGCCGGGAAAAACGCGATCAGCAGATTAAGGGTGAAACGTTGCGCGTTGCGCTCGGTGGGCAGGCCTTTGACGATTTCG
Organism: Pseudomonas sp. AC083; assembly: GCF_979253165.1. Lineage (NCBI taxonomy): Bacteria > Pseudomonadati > Pseudomonadota > Gammaproteobacteria > Pseudomonadales > Pseudomonadaceae > Pseudomonas > Pseudomonas sp. AC083. Next base: position 85,146 of record NZ_CEEDDH010000002.1, on the reverse strand, counting down.
AAGATCTTCGGACGAAATTCCCAAACCACAGCAAGAATGGCCCCCAGTTGAATAATGATGTTGAACGCCATGGCGCGTTCGCCGCCAAACTCGAGCAGGTCGGCGACAATAATCTGGTGGCCGGTACTTGAAATGGGCAAGAATTCGGTCAGGCCTTCAACCGCGCCCAATATCAATACCTGGAAAAGGGTCCAGAAATCCATTAATCCTCCGTCAGAGCACTCAGGGTGAGCGACCAGTCAATAACACTCAGGGGTTGAGTATCTGAAGTAATTCATACAGCGATTCGCCGATCCGGAAGAATAGGGTTTATGCAGAGTTAGACTCAAGAGCTGTTAGTAATCGTCGGCCGACGAACTAAACGGAAGAAATTTACATCTATTACTACAAATATTTCAGTTCAGATATGAAGTGTGATCAACTTCACACACTGTTGACATGGCCAATCAGTGGCAAAAGGACATAGACAAAGCCATCGCCACAAGCTCAAAATAGTGGCACCATTGCATATAGCCATCATCTACGCGCTAGTTCACAACCCCGAGAAAATCAACTAAAAGCTTGAAAAGCTTAGTTATTGTTAGAAATCTCGGGAGACACGTCTAAAATCCGCGCAAATGTTACCAATTGTCAGTCACAGATAAGAACCGGTGCTTTAACATCCCGATGTCAGCACCTAATTCGAGTCAACGCATGATGCTCTCAGGGAACTTGGCGACGAGAAGTCCGCGCCCGACAAATAATGAATCCGGTGTTCTTGCGCTGGGTCGTACACTGGGTGTGGCTGATCATTTCAGATCGCTGATCGCAAAGCACGTGCAGCCCGATATGATCCTGGAAACAGGTGCTTTCACTCGTTCATATAAGCAGCACGGTTACATCGGTTCCTACCGCGCCATTTTCGTCATCATCGATAATCCACAAGCTATCGAAGAAAATCTGGCCCTGGTGCAGAACCTGCGCGATGACAACTTGAAGCCGCTTATTTGCGCTGTCGTTACCGGCCGCGGTGCCGTCAACAAGATCAAATATTTCCTCGCCGGGGCAGATGCCTGTATCAAGCTCAACACATTGAGCGATGACAGCGAAGACTTGCTGGCGGAGTTCTTCAACAGCGAAGACTGGCAACGAGATATCAATCTCACGCTTGATCCGACGCGGATCTGCCTGATGGACAGTCGGCGCAAACTGGATATCTCTTTCGCCGAAATGAAGATCCTCGAGGCCTTTGCGCACACCGGCAATCACATTCTGAGTCATGATGAAATCGCCAGCATCATGGGCCTCAACACCAATTTCTACGACCCTCGGGCACTGGAAAAATCAATCAGTCGCTTGCGTGGAAAAATCAAGGACATGTATGGTACAAACGCGATTCAGAGCATCCGCGGCTACGGCTATCGCCTGATGCGGGGCCTGATATCGACTGCCTGAGTCTCGGGCAGTCTTCCCTTTTGCATACGTACGAAGGATCGTCTGATGCAGCCATATCGTTTCAATTGCGCCTCATACTTATTAAAACTCAAGCACTTGAATGAGCACGGCATCACGCCACATAACAATAAAACTCCATAACATAGCAGCAGATCGAGTGGAATTTATCGATGGCCATTTTCGGCCAGAACCCTGCCTACGATTACTTCCGAGGAAGTCATTGCTCGCCTGCCGATTTATCTTTTAGCCAATTTTGGTGTGTATTTAGGAGAGAGACATGGAAACGAGTACAACCCTCCCCAGAAAATATTTTGTTGTTGTGACGCACAGCACAACGTCGCAACGTGAACTGGAAAGCATCTTGTCCAGTGAGCGTTTCAATTCGTTTGGCACGTCGCAGGCACAAATGTTTGTTGAAGGTGTTGCTTCGCCCTCTTCCGCCCCGATGGTCATGGAGTTCAGTTACCCAAGCCTCAGCCGAAAGAATGTTGCGCGCAGTATCGAACATGATACCCAACGCATACTGGCCACCCTTGAAAATGAATGGCGAGCTGCGCAAACAGACAATCCGTTTCAAAGCTTCCCGACACGCAGTGCAGAACGCGCTCATATCTCCAATGTCTGCGAGAGCACTGAGCCTTGCAGCGACACCTGGCATCTTGACGATGAACAAGGCGTGTTGCTCAAGGACAATGTTGCGATCAGCCTGACTGGTTTGGAAACCGCTCTGGTCAGGAAAATGCTGAGCCATGAAGAGCGCGTGGTCAGTCGTGATGACTTGATCATCAGCATTGGTCGGGAACCCGAGCAATACCGTGGCCTGGAAATGTGCCTGAGCCGATTGCAGGATAAATTCAAGAGCGCAAGTAATGGCGAGCGATTGTTCCGAGCCGTAAGAAATCGCGGATATTGCCTAATCCAGGAAGTCGTCGCTTAATCACAAGCGACACACAAACCGAGACAAACAGATATAAAGTGCGACTACAACAACAAGAAGAGCACTCTGTTTGGTTTTCCCTCCCTGATTCAATAAAAGCTTCCCTGCCTCCACCCTTCAACAGTAACAAATACGCCCTCGCTTTTTCATCCCCCGCTCTACGACCTTTTCTAACAACCTTCTATTTAATTATTAAAAAGTTGGCATTGTGCCATCTTGTTAGAACTCGTCAGACACCATTCCCGGCAATAACTTAGTCTATTGGCTGACGACAGTTCGGCTCTCGATGTTGTTACCTCAAGACACTCGCTAAAACAAAAACAATAAGTCTGCATAACAACTCGGCTTTCAACTGTTGAAACCTGAATGGACGTCTTTTGGGGATATCGTATGGATCTTTCTCTCAGTATTAATCGAAGCACGGGCCTCAAGGGACTGACCTTTTGGGGCCAATGGGCGCTGGCACAGGCTTTCGTTGTGACGCTGCTGTTCATTCTCGCTGAACAGCACACCGGCACCGTCGCGTTCTACTACCGAATGTGCGCCACCCTCGCCGTCCTGGCGTCGGTGCCGGCTTACACATTCAGCGGCGTTTATCGCAAACGCGACAACTACCTGACCGGCCTCGGCCGCTTGTTCATGGGCTGGTCGATGACCATGGCCGCGCTGGCGTGCATCGCGTTTGTCTGCCAGGCCGATGAGCTGTTTTCCCGTCAGGTGATTCTCAGCTGGGCGGTGTATGGCTTCCTCGGTCAGGCGTTCCTCTACGCGCCGCTGCATGCGTTTTCCAAGTACTACCAGCGTTCGCGTAAAAGCGAACACCGGACGTTGATCGTCGGTACTGGCGAATTGGCGTTGGGCCTGGCGAAAAAGCTCAGCCAACTGGAAAACCTGCCGCTGATCGGTCTGGTCAGCAACGGTGACAAACCGGTCCTCGCTTCCGACGCACCGCGTGTCGTTGGCGCTCAGGATGAGTTGCTCGAGCTGATCGAAGCCCACGACATCCGCCGCTTGTACATCACCCTGCCGCTGTGCGAAGCAGCGAAAATCGAAGCGATGTATGTCGATTTGCTCGGGGCCAACGTCGATGTGGTGTGGGTGCCGGACTTGAACAGCCTGACCCTGCTCAACCACTCCGTGAAAGTCGTGGACGGCCTACCGGCGATCTACTTGAACGAAAGTCCGCTGACCAGCCGCCCCACCGCTGCCCTGAGCAAGAGTCTGGTTGAAAAAACCGTGGCATTCCTGGCGATCATCGCGCTCAGTCCGCTGCTGTTGATCATCGCTCTGGCGGTGAAAATCAACTCGCCCGGCCCGGTATTTTTCAAGCAGGACCGCCATGGCTGGAACGGCAAGGTGATCAAGGTCTGGAAATTCCGCTCGATGCGTGTCCACGATGACCGCGAAGTAAAACAGGCCAGCCGCAATGACTCGCGCATTACCGCAGTAGGTCGTTTTATCCGCCGAACTTCGCTGGACGAGCTGCCGCAGTTGTTCAACGTGTTGCAGGGGCATATGGCGCTGGTGGGTCCACGGCCGCATGCGGTGGCGCACAACAATTACTACTCGGGCAAGATCCTCGCTTACATGGCGCGTCACCGAATCAAACCGGGCATCACCGGCCTGGCACAGATCAGTGGCTGCCGCGGTGAGACCGACACCATCGACAAGATGCAGAAGCGTGTCGAGATCGATCTGCAGTACATCAACAGCTGGTCGTTGTGGCTGGATCTGAAGATCCTGGTGAAAACGCCGTTTACGTTGTTGTCGAAGGATATTTACTGAGGTTCAGCGCTGCAGATCACAAGGGGACGAAAGTCCCCTTTTTTGTGCGCGGGATTTGGGTAACCGGTATTGCTCAACCACACAGGATCATTGTGGGAGCTGGCTTGCCAGCAATAGCGTTAGCCCAGGCAATGGAGTTGTGATTGAGCGGCCCCATCGCTGGCAAGCCAGCTCCCACAGGGATTAGGGATTGGGTCGATAATTGCGGTGTAACACAAGCCGCATGTGGGAGCTGGCTTGCCAGCGATAGCGTTAGCCCAGGCAATGGAGTTGTAATTGAGCGGCCCATCGCTGGCAAGCCAGCTCCCACAGGGTTCGAGTTGCGCCCGGACTCTGGCGCCTACTCGGTAATCTTCTCGAAGTTGCGATAGAACATGTCCCCTTCCCGGCTATCCGTCATCGAGTGCAGTTGATAGCTGCGGCTCAGTCTGGCGCCGCCATCTCGGGTCAGTGGTGCCCAGACCAGGTTGGCGCGGCGCATGGTCGACATGCTCATCATTTCGTCGAACGGGATCGACAGGTACAGGCCTTTGTCGAAACTACCTTCGCCATATTCGGCGCTGCTGGCCGTGGTGATGGTTGCCCAGGCACCGACGCGCACGCCGTTGAAAAACTCGCGCGAGATGTCCACGGTGGTGCCCCAGTCTCCGGCCAGATAGCGACCGACACTGACCGCCGCCAGCGTGTCGAACGGCAGATCGGTATAGCCGGTGATATGCCCGGTCACGACCGAGTAATCGCGCAAGGCAAAGCCCTGATCGAAATCACGCTGGCGCACCCAGTTCAGATCCGCGCCCAGCGACCAGCGCTCGCCGGTCGGGCGGAACAACACTTCCGCGCCAACGCCGGCAAACATCGACTCCAGATAGCCGCCGTACACCATGCCGTACAAATCCTTGTCCAACTGCTCGGCATGGCTGAGCTGGAACAACGGCATGGTCGTGTTTGAGGTGGTCAGATACTGACGCAGATCCGTGCGCACGCGGGGCAATCCGCTCGGCGCGTCGTAGACGAATTTGTCGAAGTTGTTGACCAGGTTGGCGCTGAGCAATCCGCTCCACCAGGTGTTGCGGTTGAAGCGATATTCCGCGTCCGCATCAGCACTGAATTGATAGAGCAAACCATCCGGGCCGCCGACGTTCTGCTTGAAGCCCAGACCCACGCCATAGCTGAAATGCTGCGGCGCTTCGGTGTAGAGGGTCTTCTCGTTGTGCGGCATCGCCGGGTTGATTTCGGTGGTGCGGTGCAGCGCCTCCAAGGGCTCTTCGTTGTTGATCACTTCGCGGAAGGTCTGCCGCGGCAGGCTGGTTTCTTCCAGCGGCAAGTCGTAGCGCTTGTTGACCACGGTGAACCAGTCGATGTCGTCGTTGACGCTGTTGTCGAGAATCCGGCTCGCGCGGCCAACGGCTTTGGACGAATGGAAATAACGCTGCTGCTCGCCATAGACGATCAGTTCGGAATCGCGCTGGCTGATGCGCTCGACCTTGTACCCGGCATTCTGCTGCAAACGCCGCGACACATCGGCCCAGTTGACCTGTTCCATCGAGGTCGTCGGCGCCTTCGCCGGCAGCGGTTCGGGGGTCGGGTCGTAGGTTTTGGCCGGCGCCTTGCGGCTGACGAAATTGGTGTGAAAGGTCACGCCGAACATCGCCGTATTGCCCCGCTCCCACGCGGCGCTCAGGTCGATCGAATCCGTCACCTTGAACACTGCCCCGAGGTTGATCGGCGAGTCCTGTTTGATCTCGTTGTCCTTCGGCTCGTTTTTGTAGTCGTTACCTTCGAATTCAAGCTTCAAACTCAGCCGATCCCAAGGCGTCTGGTAGCTCACGCCACCGAACAGTGAAGGCTTGCCGCGAAAGTACGAGCCGGAGTTGACGTCACCGGTGCCTTCCAGCGCCGGGCGCGTATCGAAGCGATTGCTGACGTAGCCCAGCGGGTTGTCGAAGTCGCCGCGATTACCGATGTAGCCCCAGGCAATGCCGGCGCTGAAGTCGAAATTGTCGAAGCGCTTGTTGGCGACGAAGAATTCGCTGGAGAACAAACCGGTACCACCGATATCTCGAAAGCCCAGCGCCACTTCCGGCGCCCAGTGGCTTTCCTGCCACAGGCGCACTTTGGCGTCGACCGCCTTGTCCTTGTAGCTTTGACTGCCGCTGAGGGCCTCCGAGCCGTACGGCCGGTTGGTGATCGCGGTGTAGCGGAACGAACCTTCGAGCCAGTCCAGCGGTTGCAACGACACGCTGTAGCGGCTGTACGGGTCGGTGCGGTTGGCATTGACGCTCAGCTCGCCGGCCGGGGCCATGCGCGCCGTTGGCGTCTGCAACAGACCGGCGCCACCGAAGTCATTCTGAGTAACGCGCGGCTCGGCGTGAGCCAGACCGCAGGGCAATAACAACACAGCTGCAAAACGTAACTTCAACGAACCACCTCGGCCAGCTGCGTGGCAATGAATTCGGCCAACTGCTGATTCAGTTCAGGAAGAGGCGGATCTAGATCATCATTTTTAATCGGCACCAGAATCCTGCTGCCGGCCACCGGAAACTGCCCGGACTCGCGATTCCAGTGGGCGATGCCGACGCGCCGCGACACGCCGTTGGGCTGGATCAACCACAGGTAATCGGCCTCGGCATCGTCGAGAATCGAGCAGCCTTCGAGATATTCGCGGGCCTCCTGCAATGGCTGGTACGGCAGGTGGCACGGCTCGGTGACCGCGCCCAACACCTGCACTTCATCAACCAGTTTCGGATAGATCAGCCGATCGCCGTCATCCAGACGAATGTTGCGCGCGAAGCCGACTTCCACCGCCACCGGATCGAGGTCAGCGATCTGCCGTCCGGTCACTGGCATTTGTCGAACCTCTTCGGCAATGCGCTGCGCCAATGCCGCGCGGCTTGGCCGATCGAACAGCGTCGCCATGCGTTGCAGCACCTCGAGATCGAACAGCACGCCGACCTTGAGCCGCGTCTGCTCCTCGACCAGCGACTGGCGCAACAAGCCGCCCGCCAGCCAATAGCCTTCGGCATTGGGCACGGCTTCGCTGATCACATCGAACAGGCGTCCACCCGGCGGCAACGCGATCGGACCGGGATTGGCGACGTCGCCGGACACAGTGACGGCGGCCTGACTCGCCCCTGCGATCAGCAGAAGACCCGCCGCGATTAGGCTTAAGCGCTTCACGGCAGATGCCTGCGGTCAGGAGTCAATTGCACCAGCTTCACGCGCAGTTGCGAGGTCAGTTGTTGCTCGCTTTGCAGGATGAAACCGTCGCGCGGGTCGACCCAGTAACGGTTGGTCGCACTGAGGCCGATGGCTGGCGCGTCGATCTGTTCATCGACGCGCAGCACCGAGTAAGCCTTGTCGAGAATCTCCAGGGTCTCGGTGGAACGGCGGGAAAAGCGGCTGTTGACGATCACGCCGACTTCCTGGCCCTTGTACAGATCGATCCAGCGCCGTGTGGTGAAACCGTCGGCAACGTGATGCAGGCCTTGCTTGAACGGCGAGTCATCGGTCAGCCGCGTGCCATCCAGATCACCTTGCAGGCCGAGGCCGATGCTGCGCACGGCGAGACCATCGCGCAGCAGCAAAACCTGTTTGCCGGAGGCGACCCAGAATTGCAGGTCTTCGCGCTCGCGCACCAGCGCCAGTACACCTGAGCCGGATGGCGTGGTCAGTTTCAGTTGCGGGTAGTTGACCCCGGCGACTTCGGCCGCTGTCACATCAACCTCGTCGGGGCCGACGACGGCGGCCTTGAGGTTGTTCAGCGATGCGCTCATCAGCGGGTTACAGCCGCACAGCAACGAGGCCGCCATCAGGCAGACGCCCACTTTCAATAGGTTCACAGTCGGGCGGCCTTATTTGCTGTTGTTGCTGTATTCGCTCCAGTTCTTCGCTGCCGAAGCCCCGGTGCCGACAATCGACGCCGACGGCACCAACTGGCTGATGAAACGGTTCCAGCGAGTGACGTTGGCCGGGCCGACGTAGACCACATCCTGCGGCCGCACCTGAAAGTGCGATGCAAGCGCCATGGCGGTCGGTGATTCGGCTTCGAGCTGATAAATCTTTGCCGGCTCGACGTCGAGGTTTTCCACGCCGCGAATCACGTACACCGCGTTGCCGTTGGAACTGGTCTGACTCAGGCCACCGACCGAACCGAGCACGTCAGAGAGGTTCATGGTCGCGGTCTTGAAGCTCAGCGCGCGCGGCTGGTTGACTTCGCCCATGACGTAGATGCGCTTGTTGTCGTTGTACGGCAGATACAGCTGATCGCCGCCCTTGAGGTAGACGTTCTGCAGTTCGGAATCCTGCTGATTGAGCGTGTCGAGATTGAGTGGATAGACCCGCCCGTTGCGCGTCAGCAGCAGGCCCGACAAGTCGGCGTTATTGGTGTCGATGCCAGCAGAACCGAGGGCTTCGACCACACTCAGCGGATTGGTCGAAATCGCTTGCGGGCCGGCCTTCGTGACGGCGCCGGTGACCACGACTTTCTGGCTGGCGAAGCGCAGCACCGCGACGTCGACCTGCGGCTCGGCGATGAACGCCGACAAGCGCTGTTCGATGTCCGCGCGCAGTTGCTGGATAGTCCGGCCAGCGGCCTGGACTTCCTTGATGAACGGGTAATACAGCGTGCCATCGGAGCGCACCAGACGGCCGTTGGCATCGATCTGTTGTTGCGCGCCGGAGGGGGCGGTCAGCTCCGGATGATCCCAGACGGTGATGTACAGCACGTCATTGTTGCCGATGCGATATTCCGCCGGCGTCACCAGCAGCTCCGCCGGCAGCGACTCACGCTTCTGGGTGGCGCGGTTCATGGCGATCAGCTTCGGGGTGATCGGAATCAGCTCGACCCGACTGCTTTCGCTGGCACCCTGGCGGGTGATATCGCTGGTGCTCAGGTACTGGCCGGGGGAAAACATGCAACCTTGCAAAGCGAGACTTGCCAACATTAAAAGATAAACACTACGAGTCATAATGGCACTACGCTATTCAAGGGCGAATCCAAAAAACAAAGTCACCCGACTTGCGTCGGGCGACTCTGTACTGCACTAACAAATGTTCCTGTTAGTTATGCGTGCCGGTTGTACCGGTGGTACCCGTCGTACCGGTGGTACCGCCGTTGGCACTGCCACCGCTGTTGGACGCCGCTACAGCACTGGCAACCATTGCAGTACTGGCCGCGGGCGCTTGCGAAGCCGCCACACTGCCACCTACATTGGTTACCGCTGTCAACGGCGCTTCAGCGGCGGCAGCCCAGTTGCTCAACATCGTCAACAGGGCAACTGCCATCACTTTTTTCATAACAACTCCTTTCTAACATTCGAACTGTTAAAAAACAGATCTGTGTCAGAGCTGGTAGCTTTCAAGTCCGCAAAGAGCGCGAACAAGATCCGTTGTTCTTTCACAGTCCTGTGCAACTGCTAAAGTCGAACGGCAGGTTTATATCTACGGATTTGCAAATGGCATTGCCAGTGTAATTTCCCGACGTTATCTAACAACCTGACTGAAACTAACATCGGACTAAATGGCCATCATCGCGAATAACCATTGGGATGATTCGATTGCCAGCGCCAAGTGTCGGCAACCATGTCCTGCAAGTTGCGCGTGGCTTTCCAGCCGAGCTCTTTCGCCGCTTTCGAAGCATCGGCAAAACTCTCGGCGATATCACCGGCGCGGCGCGGCATCATCCGGTACGGCACCGGCCGCCCGCAGGCCTGTTCGAAGGCATGCAGCACTTGCAGCACGCTGTAGCCATCGCCGGTGCCGAGGTTCCAGGTGTGAATGCCGGTGCGCTCGCTGATCGACTGCAACGCTTTCAAATGCCCGTCCGCCAGATCGACGACATGAATGTAATCGCGCACGCCGGTGCCATCGGCGGTCGGGTAATCGTTACCGAAGATCGACAGCTCGCGCAGGCTGCCGACCGCAACCTGGCTGATATACGGCACCAGATTGTTCGGGATGCCGTTGGGGTCTTCGCCCATGTGCCCGCTGGCGTGGGCGCCGATCGGGTTGAAATAGCGCAGCAGCGCAATGCTCCAGCGCGGCTCGGCGAGGCTCAGGTCGCGCAGCACGTTCTCGACGATCAGCTTGGACTGACCGTAGGGATTGGTCGGATTGCCCGTAGGAAAATCCTCGCGAATCGGCATCTCTTCAGGCTCGCCGTACACCGTCGCCGAGGAACTGAACACCAGCCGGAACACCCCCGCCGCTGCCATCGCCTGACACAGGGTGATGCTGCCGCCGACGTTGGTTTCGTAGTATTCGAGCGGCTTGCGCACACTCTCGCCCACGGCTTTCAACCCAGCGAAGTGCAGCACGGCGTCGATCTGATGCTCGCGGAAAATCCGGTCGAGCAGCGGCCGATCGCAGACATCGCCGCGAATCATCCATGCACTTTTGCCGCAAATGGCTTCAACGGCGTGAAGTGCTGCGTCGCTGCTGTTACAAAGATTATCCAGAACGACAACTTCATAACCTGCTTCAAGCAATGCAAGTGTGGTATGCGAGCCGATATAGCCGGCACCACCCGTTACCAGAATCTTCATAGCGCGGTCCGTCATTGAATAAATACCCGGTAGCGTGTCAAGCCATGCCTGGTGGAGATGCGGAGCAATTCACACAAACAGGGCGACAACAACCTCAAACAAATTTAGTTCAACCACTGGCAATAATTATTTTTGCCGGTCAAACTGTTTGACGGGTACTTATTAGCACTCCCTGGACACTTATCACTATCGACAGATACCGACTAAAAATAACTAATAACCAAGTAGTCGACATCTCATAACATTAGCGCTTTTTAACAGCGCAACTAATTGCCAGCAACAACCTGACTCGGGTATTAAAGTAAGCCTTCAATAATCATTGAAACTTGCCGCCACTTTGTGGTGCGCAACCGTCGCCTGTGTTCCATGACTGTCCAGGATACTTTTATGATTCGTAAATGTTTGTTCCCCGCTGCCGGTTACGGCACGCGTTTCTTGCCGGCGACCAAAGCCATGCCGAAAGAGATGCTGCCGATCGTCAACAAGCCGTTGATCGAATATGCCGTTGAAGAAGCACGGGACGCCGGCCTGCAACACATGGCCATCGTCACCGGCCGGGGCAAGCGCGCGCTGGAAGACCACTTCGACATCAGCTACGAACTCGAGCACCAGATTCGTGGCACCGAGAAAGAGAAATTCCTCGCCGGCACCCGCGAGCTGATCGACACCTGCACCTTCTCCTACACCCGTCAGGTGGAAATGAAAGGCCTGGGCCACGCCATTCTCAGCGGTCGCCCATTGATCGGCGACGAGCCGTTTGCCGTGGTGCTGGCCGACGACCTGTGCCTGAACCTCGAAGGCGACGGTGTGCTGTCGCAGATGATTCAGCTGTACAAGAAGTTCCGCTGCTCGATCGTCGCCATCCAAGAAGTCCCGGCCGACCAGACTCACAAGTACGGGGTGATTGCCGGTGAGCTGATTTCCGAGGGCATCTACCGGGTCAACAACATGGTGGAAAAACCGGCGCCGCAGGACGCGCCGTCGAACCTGGCGATCATCGGGCGCTACATCCTCACCCCGGACATTTTCGACCTGATTGCCGACACCGAACCGGGCAAGGGCGGCGAAATCCAGATCACCGACGCACTGATGAAACAGGCGCAGAACGGCTGCGTGCTGGCCTACAAATTCAAAGGCCTGCGCTTCGACTGCGGCGATGCCGAGGGTTATCTGCAGGCGACCAACTTCTGCTATGACAACGTGTACCTCAAGGGCCGCTGAGACGGCTCCCCATCACCAGAGGCAGGCAACCATGAACATTGCACAACATTCGACAGAGATTGAACGTGAGGTGGGCAACCTCGGGGTGATGAGCTGGTTGTCGCGCCATCAACCGCTGCCCAGCGCCAATGAGACCTGGCTGGGCACGATTCTGCTGGTGGAGCGGATCGGTGTGTTTCCTGCGTCCGGCGATATACGCCGGCCGATGCGCGATCCTTATCCACTGCTCGCACACCTGAAAGCGTTGTATGGCGAACAGGCGCTGGAAATGGATGACCGCGATGGCCTGAAAGTGATCTTCAGCGACTGGCGCTTTCGCGTGCGCATCTGCTGCAACGATCCGGCGATCATCATCAACGTCGAGACCCGCTGTGACGCGCGGTTGATGCCGCGCAAGCTTGACGAACTGCTGGGGCTCATCGACGCCTTCAAACACGACGCCTGATCACCCGGGCTTCACGCCAATCCATTGTGGGAGCGAGCCTGCTCGCGAAAGCGGCGGCACAGTCAGCATTGATCGTTCCCACGCTCCGCGTGGGAATGCATCCAGTGACGCTCTGCGTCACACTGCGGAGGGACGCGGAGCGTCCCGGGCGGCATTCCCACGCGGAGCGTGGGAACGATCATGGTGGCGAGTCGTCGCAACCGGTACTCGTACCCATGATCCAGCCATAAAAATAATCGGCAATCACCTTCCCGCCCGTGGCCGGCAACGGATGAATCTTGTCCGGGCCGATCATCGCGCTGGCGTAGCGTTTGACGTCGGGGCCGAACGCGCATTGCAGGTTGGCAAAACCGAGCTGCTGCTCACGCGCCCACGGTTCGAGCACCTGCGCGTAGGCCGACATCGGATAAGCGCTGGAGCGCGTGGTGTCCTGGCGCATGATCAGGTTGATGCTCGCCGCCGGCTGAATCTCGCGCAGCATGCTCACCAGGCCCTGAACGTTTTGCAGGTACTGCGCAGGTTTGACGCCGAAGCCCTGATCGTTGCCGCCGAGCATGATCAGGTAAACGTCGGCCGGGATCTTCGACACCACCGCTTTCCATTGCGCCTGCCACTGTCGACCGGCGTGATAGAAATCCGCGGATGCCGCGCCGGAGGCCGCCAGTTTCGACACCCGAATGCCCTTCTCATCATTCGTCATCCAAAGGCCGAACAACGTGGGCGCGCCCTTCACCACTTCCAGTCTGAATGACCAGTCTGCGGCTGATGGAACGCCCGCTAGCGCGACTTCCTGAACGCCCGAGCCTGCGAGTTTCAACGGTTGCCAGGCTTGCGCGGGCGACCAGCGATAGCGCAGCTCGTCGGCTTCGCCGTTGCCCAGATACAACAGTTTCGCCTGAGTGACCGTGGTATCGATGCGCGGCGAAGGGCTGGCAGAGACTTGCAACCAGGCGCCCGGCTTGCCGCTGATCGTGCGACTGTCCGGACTGGCCTGGCCCAGCTCGGAAACCTTCCAGCCGCCGCCGAAGTATTTGTCGCTGCTGCGGGTGTATTTGAAGTGCGTGCCGCCCAGCGCCGCGCCGTGGTTGAAACCGACGTAACCGGGGCCGGCAAAACCCACCTCGGCGGCCACTCGCTGCACCAGTTTGTTCAGGTAGAAATCCTGCCCGGCGGTGTAGCTGTCGCCGATCACCGAAACCGCCAACACCTTGCCGGCCTTGCCCTCGCGCCATTGCGCAAAACGCTGGCGGGCATCGTCTACCGTGATGGCCGAAGTGGCGACTGGTGGAGGGGCGTCTACTGGCATCATTGAATATTTCCTTTGTCCGAGATGGCCCCTTCGCGAGCAGGCTCGTTCCCACAAGGATGGTGTGACTTGCACGAATCCACTGTAGGAGCTGACGAGTGAAACGAGGCTGCGATCTTTTGACCTTCGCAAGCCACGACAAAAGATCAAAAGATCGCAGCCTCGTTTCACTCGTCAGCTCCTACAGGGAGGATTGCGTCTGTACCACCGGGGTGATGGGCGCCAACGGTTTCCGCTTCGCCGCGCGCTCGCCAAGGAACAGCACCGAGGTGAAATTGAACCGGCTGAACACCATCGCCAACAGCACCGGCCCGAGCAATCCACAACTCAGACCACCGAGCACCAGCAAGCTCTCATCCTTCACGCCGAGGCGCCCGAGGACAAACCGCGAGGTCGCTGCGAACAGCACATGAAAAAGGAAAATCGCATAGGAATATCCACCGAGCCAGGTCAGCGCTTTCGAGCGCATGTCACTCGACAGCAACGCGATGCAAGACACGCAACCCACAGCTAAACCAATCAGGCTGCGGCGATCGACAATCAGCTCACGATCGATCGCCGCGACGTACAACAGCGTCAGCGAGATCAGCACAAACAACAGCGGCCCGATCACTTTGAAACGCTGCTTCAAAATATCGACATTTTCCTGACCGATCATCCCTGCAACAAAAAACGGCAGCAGGTAAATCGCACCGTTGATACCGAACGCATCCAGCGGCAACGGCGGCAGCAGGAACAGCACCGCCGCAAACGCAAACAAACCATACAACCGCGTCGCCGAACGCAGCAGGCCGCGCCACTCCAGCAAGCCGACGAAGATGAAAATGCTGAACACCGCCTGCAGGAACCAGAAGTGGTTGATCGGTACCCAGAACGACAACAACGCATCGATCACGCCGACGTCCTTGTTCACCCCCGGCCCCACCGCTTGCAGCACCGAGAACGGCACGCCGACGCAGAACAGCGGCACGATCAGCCGCCGCACCTTGCCAGCGAAGAAGGCGGAAAAGTCATTACCGCGAATCTTGTAGATCGAATAGATGTAGCCGGAGATGAACGTGAACAGCGGCATGCGCACGTACACCATCGAGTCGGCGATGACCCGGAACGGTGAGCCGATGTCGATCTTCAAGCCGCCGCCCAGCGGGCCGATGACGTGATAGAGCACCAGCAGCAGGCACGCCAGGCCGCGCAGGGTTTCGATCTCCAGGGATTTTTTCTTGCTCGACATAGAGCACCTGCCTTAAGTGAGAATTCTTGATTCGACCTGCGCCGGTTTGTTCGCGCGCAGCATCAAGCCCAGGCCAACGAACAACACCGGCACGACCATCGAGAAGTGGCGGGCGAAGGAGCCGAAGTCCGGCTCGAACAAGCCTTGTACCAACAGAAACGCCAGCGGAATCGCGATCAGTTCCTTGGGTTTGGTCTGGATCGGCGCGCCCTTGTAGTCGGTCGAAGTGATGACCTTGAACAGCAGCAGTGCAGTCATGATCATCAGCGCAACAAAGATCACCTGCCCCGGCCCGGACAGCAGAATCAGCTCAACCGGGAACGACAGGCGGAAGAAAATGATCATCGAATCCAGTGCCTGGGAGACGAAGTCACTGCCGCTGAGCCACGAGACGATCAGCGATTTCGAGCCCTCCTCGCCCGCCGTGCGCAGCTCGTTGTTACTGGCGCGGATCGACGACACCGGAAAGCCCAGCGCCAGCTGAATGGCCATGGCCACCGCCAGATAAAACAGGAACAGCATCAGAAAGAAGGTGAAACGCGAGACGTACTTTTTCATCACGCAGACGCCGACCCACGACAGCGAAAACAGAATCCAGTACGGCCGGATCAGCACACCGTAAATCACCGCCGAAAGAAAAAAACCGCCGCGATATTTGCGCGTCAATGCGCTGAGCAGAATGCTCAACACCGCCACCGACACGATGATTTCCTTGGTCAGGTTCTCGAGGAAAAACGAACGCACGATGCCCCATAGGCACAGGGTGCCGAAAATGGTCAACGGCATGCGCCGGAACACCACTACCGGAATTGCGGTGAGGAAGAAATTGCAGAACATGCCGTAGGCCCAGGCATTGGTCAGGTTGATCCCGGTGGGCCGCAGCAGGAACGCCGAACACTCGTAGGACGAGCGATCCGGCGAGAACGGATTCCAGAAATTGCAGTTGTCGGCGCGCGCATACGACGACCACAAGGTCATCGCATCCGGCCCCGGATCGCGCGGCACCAACAGCGGCATCGCCACTGACAGAAACAGCCCGGTGAACAGAATCAGAAAGGAAATCGACGAATCGAATTTGCGCCCACGAAACTCGATGCGCGGCAGTTTCAGGCCCATGACAGCGCAGCCTTTTTCGCGCCGGTGACACGGGTCAACACTGCAATCACACTGAGCTGCACGACGATGGCGAAAACATTGCCCCACGCCGCGCCATAGATCGAGTAATGCTTGATCAGCACATAGCTGACCGGCACTGAAATCAGCAGGCAGAGCGCCGCGCTGGCCAGCGACACCCGGCTGTTTTTCGAGGCAATCAAACCGCCCCAGACAATGTCGCCAATCGCCCGCAAGGCGAACGAAAAGATCAGCACCGCGAGGAGCGCGTTATCCGGACGCGGCACGCTGGCGGCGACGTAATCGAGCAGCACATTGAAAAACACATAGATCGCCACGGCCACAACGGCGGAGACCACCAGCGAGCGCATCACCCATTTGTTGACGAACAGTTGCCTGACCGTAAATGCCTGCTGATCGGCCTGGAAACGCTTGGCCAACACCGGAATGCCGACCACTGCCACCACCGCATAGGACAACGCCTGCAAAGTGTTGGCCGCCGACCACGCATACACATATTTACCGAGGCTGGCGTAGGGCTCCAGGTCGATGATCAGAAAGCGCTCAGCGTACTGACTCAGGGCGATCAGACCGGTGCCAAGATAGAACGGCAACCCGGCCTTCCACACCGTGGCGGTGTCCAGCGGCGCGGCTTCGCGGCCCTTGTGCACGTTCACCACGATCAAATAACCAGCGACGATCACCAGCACGTTGGCGGCGACCCACAGCCACAACACACTGGCGATGCCCGCGACCCAGCCGAGCACCATGCCGCCCACCGCCAACACCGCCCACAGGCCAGTCTTGATGAAGAATAGCAAGGCACCGGCGGTGGCTTTCTGCGCGGAAAACACGAAGGAATTGATTTCGAACGACAGGTGCTCGGTGAGCAGCACCAGCGTCACGCACAGGATCAACGTGGCGGTTGCTTCCACCGACTGGAACAGCGAATAGATCAGTACCGTCAGCACCGACAGCAACAGCCCCACCGCCAGATACAGCAGCAGAACCTTGTCGACCACCCGCCGCGAACTGCCGCCGACGCTGATCAGCCGGTTTATTTCGGAACTGAAGCCGACGCTGTAGAACTTCGAAGCGATCAACGACGCCGCGACCACCACACCATAAAAGCCCAGCGCCTCGTAACCGAGGTAATGGGTGATGGCCAACACCAGCAAGAACTTCGCGCCCAAGGCTCCGCCGCGAAGCAACAGCCGAAATATCATCGAACGACACCCTTGATGATTTCGTCCATGGCCACGGTTTTCGCTTCGATTTCGCGGCAGGTGTCGGTCAGGCGCTTGCCGAAATCCGCCAGCGCATTCGGTGCGTAAACGGTGTTGATGATGGTGTCGACGTCGATATCGCCGCCGTTGATCACCCAGTCCTCGACGCCCATGTCCTGATAGGCGCCAAAGCCTTTGCGCTCGTAGCTGATGTGATACGCCGGCACGCCGGAGAGCAGCGATTCGATGGCGCCGTGCAGACGCACCGAGATCACCAGGTCCGGTTGGTACTTGGCAATGGTTGCCTTCAGCGACAGCAGATCTTCGTTGATGCCCAGCTCGCGGTAGAACGCGCCGTCATCGTTGCCACGTACGGCGCTTTGCACGGCGCAGACCACTTTGCTTTTGTTCTTCAGACGCTGCAGCAGCAGTTTCAGATTGGCCACGTAGGCGACCTTCTTCTCTTTGCTCCACTCCGGGGGCTTGCGCAGCACCACGCACACCGTCGCCGGCGAGGCGGCGCAGCGGGTGAATTTCGGTTGCTGAAGAATCTTGCTCGCCAGCGACTGCACGGCCAGATCCGGCGCGCGGTAGACGTTTTCGCAAGCATCAAAAATTGCCGAGGAACGGTTGTCACGCACGAACACCGCATCAGCGCTGGCGTAGTGTTCAACGATCTTGCTGCTCTCGCCATGAAACGGGCCGATGCTCTGCGGCAGGTAAACCGAAGGCACTTTGCTGAGAATCGCGGTTTCCAGTTGCTTGGCGTGGCCAAGCTTAAGCTTGATGTGCTCGAAGGCGCTTTTCGAACGCATGTAGCCGCCGCCGACACCGACGATCAGATCGGTCTTCTTCAGCAGATCGGCGAGCCCGGCGTAGGACTGATTGAGAAACACCGCTTGCTTGACCCGCCCCAGACCCTTGGCCGCCATCACCGGCGCATCGAAACGCGGGTGCGGCAGATAGTTGAACGACTCAGGGTCGGACGCCACGACACTGATCGCGGTGTCGTCGCCGAAGTTACGCTGCACCAGAGCAATGGCCAGATCGACGAGCAGACCGTCACCGGAGTTGGACGCACTGTAGCCATGCAAAATCGTTACGTTCATAAGCTTGAGTTCTACTTAATAAGTGGGAGCGTGATACAGGTCGTAGGTCTGGCGGATCATCAACGCGGCGCTGAAGCGTTCGCGGACAATGCTCCGGCCTTCGTTGCCGAGGTCGAGCAGGCGCGGCTTCTGGATGATCGTCAACACGTCGGCCAGCGCCTGGTGATCGCCGGACGGAAACACGTAGCCGGACACTTCGTTGGTGACCAGTTCCGGCAGTGAAGTGCAGTTGCTGGCAATCACCGGCAGCCCCATGGCCATGCCTTCCAGCGGCACCATGGCAAAGCCTTCCCAGCGACTCGGCACGATCAGCGCATCGGCTTTCTGATACAGCGCCTGCACTTCACTCGGGGTCACCCACGGCAGGTACTCGACCGAATCCATCGGCGGGCACTCCACCGAGTCCTCGTTTACCGCACTGCCAACCACCGTCAGTTTGAGGTCGTTGCGATTGACCTTGGCGTAGGCCTTGAGCAGCACGTCGAAGCCTTTCTGGTAATCCAGGCGCCCGACGAACAGCAGATGAATCGGCTCGGCGCCAGCGCTTTTCGGCGCGTCATCCTTGTGATGAATGCCGTTGTAGATCAGCTTCATGCGCTTGCGTTCGATGCCGAAACGCGCGGCTTTATCCAGCTCGTACTGGCTGACGCAAATGATCACGTCGGTGACTTTCTGCAACACCCGCTCGATCCACGCATAGACCTTCTGCTTGGTCGGCGAGCTTTCCATCAGGAACGAAAACGCATGCGGGCAGTAGACGATTTTCGGCTTGCGCCATGGTCGCAACAGCACGCACACAACACGGCCGATCACCCCGGAAAAGGTGCTGTGCAAATGCACCACGTCGGGTTTTTCCTTGAGCAGCACCTGGCTCAGACGCCAGGCGAAACGCAGCAGCGATGGCACGTTGCGACCACTGCGTGGAAAGGTGCGCACCTGCTGCGGGGCGATGCCGTGCAGCTCCCTGGCCTGATCCTCGGGCACCAGATAGACCAGTTGATAATTCGCCGCGTCATCTTCGGGGGATGCCGAGATCGTGCGGATCACCGTCGCCACGCCACCTTTGATCGTCTCTGCCACGTGCAGTATTTTTTTCACAACTCACCCACTTCAAACAGGAAAGAACAATCGGCAACCATCAGGATTTGTCGGACGCGTATTCGTAGTTGTAATAGCCAGTGCCGCCGTAATAGCTGGCCGCACGCTTCTCGACGCCGTTGAACACCGCGCCTTTCAACTCGATGCCGTTCTGGGCGAAGCGGCGAATGGTCAGTTCGATCTCTTTGGCCGGGTTCACGCCGAAGCGGGTGACGATCAGGCTGATGCCGGCTTCGCGACCGACGATGGCAGCATCGGTCACTGCCAACAGCGGCGGCGTGTCGATGATCACCAGGTCGTAGCGCTCGCTGAGTTCTGCCAGCAGTTCGCGAAAGTTGGCGTGCATAAGCAATTCGGAAGGATTGGGCGGCACTTGCCCCCGGCTGATGAAATGCAGGTTGTCGACTTCGACCTTGTTGATCGCCTGTTCGAGGGTGCAGCGCTTGACCAGCAGGTCGGACAAACCATTGCTGATCGGGGTGTTGAGGGTTTTGTGCAGATGCCCTTTGCGCATGTCGGCATCGATCAGCACCACGCGCTGGCCGCTCAGGGCCATGACCGCCGCAAGGTTGGACGAGACGAAGGTCTTGCCGACCTGCGGGCTTGGCCCGGAAATCATGATGCGGTTGTTGGTCGAATCGAGCCCGGCAAAGTGCAGGCAGGTGCGCAGGCTGCGGATCGATTCGATCGACAGATCAGTCGGGTTGCGCAGCGCCAGCAGGTACGCCGGCTTGTCGACGCCATCGCGGGCGCGGCCCTTTTTGTTGTCCTCTTCTTCCTGCAAGGCGCTGTAGGGAATCGACGCATAAACCGGCAGGCCCAACTGCTCGATGCCCTCCGGACCTTCAAGGCCTCGGCTGAGGGACTTGCGCAGCAGCACCAGCGCCACGCCGACAAACGCGCCGAGCAATGTCGCGATCAGCACGATCAGTGGTTTCTTCGGTTTGATCGGATTGGTCAGGTCGACATCGGCAGTGTCGATCAGGCGCACGTTGCCGACGGCCCCGGCGCGGACGATGTCGAGCTCTTGGGATTTGTTCAGCAACTGCGTGTAGATCTGCGAAGCCACCTCGACGTCGCGGGTCAGGTTGAGCAGTTCCTGCTGGGTGGCCGGCAAGTCCTGAACCTTGCCTTCGAGGGATTTCTTCTGCTGGGTCAATTCGCCGATCTGCGTCATCAAGGCGCGATAGGCCGGGTGCTGTTTGGTGAACTTGCGATCGAGTTCGGCCTGCTGCATTTTCAGCTCGGAAATGCGCGTTTCCAGCGCCACCGACTGGCCCAGCACCGACTGGGTTTCCAGCGAAATGTTCACGGTCTTGCCGTGGGTCTGGTAAGCATTCAAGGCGTCGCTGGCCTTGGCCAGATCACGCTTGACCTGGGGCAACTGGCTTTGCAGAAAAGCGAGGCTCTGCGCGGCTTCCGCCGAGGTGCGCCGTACGTTCTGTTCGACGTAGAGCGAGGCGATCTTGTTGAGGATCTTCACCGCCTCGGCCGCGTCCGAGCTGGCCAGCGCCAGACGAATGATCCCCGACTCCTTGCCCTGTTCGGAGATATCCAGCGCGTCCTGATAGCCCTGAATGGTCACGATGCGTGGATTGCGCACCACCTGAAAGCGCGTGCCGGGGTTGGCCGACAAGTGCGCGATCTGCCCTTCTACGCCGTCGTTGGCAAACGCTTCGCCGGCCACGCCTTCGGCGAGCAGATTGTCGTTTTCATCGAACAGCTCAAAGCGCTGCTGCTCGCCGGCAATCAGGGTAAGTTTCTTGCCGAGCAAGTCTTTCGGCAATTGCAGCCGGTTGAACTCCAGACGCTCGCCACCCCAGGCGTAACTGTTCAAACCGAAACGCGGCGGCGCGACGCTGGTCTCGCTGTCTCCGCGATAACGCCGCGAAAGAAAGCCACCGATCAACGGGAACGTGTTGGGGGTGACGTCGATATCCAGGCGCAGGTCGTCAACGGTTTTGCCGATCACCGCGCGGGATTTGATGATGCCGATTTCGGTCACCGACGGCGATTGCCCGCCGAGCATGCTGTTGAGGTCGGAGAAACCGAGCATGTCGTTCTTTTTCGGTTCGACCTGCACCAGCGCGTTCGCCAGGTAAACCGGCGTTGCCAGAACCGCATAGGCGACGCCGGTGACCATGAAGGCACCGGTCAGCGCGCCGATCAGCCACTTCTGGTCGATCAGGCTGCCGAAGATGCCGAGCAGATCAATACTGTCTTGATCATTGTCGCGGGTGCCGATTACGGACGGTAACTGCATAAGTCTGTTCTTACCATTTACTGTTCTGAAGAAGATTCATCAATGCCCGAGACGCTTTGCCCATGAACTAACAGCATCTTCAATCAATGCGTGGGCATGAATAAACGCGGCTTTGCCTTGACGATACGGATCATGTATTTCGCGCTCGCTCTGCCACTTGCCGAGCAGAAACACTTTGCCTCGGGCGTGGGAGGCAATCTTCAGCACTTGATTGACGTGGGTCTTTTCCATGACCAGGATCAGGTCCGAGTCATTGACGATGTCCGAGGTCAGTTGCCGCGCCTTGAAGGCCTCGGCGCAATGCCCGTGCTCTTCGAGAACCTGCCGCGCCGAGGCCTCCACGCCCTCGCCCACGCGGGCGGACAGCCCGGCAGAGGACACGGTGATGGCGGACTGGCCCAGCGCGTTGCGCAGCAGCAGTTCAGCCGTAGGACTTCGGCAGATATTGCCCACGCAGACAACGAGGATCTTTTTGAACAAGTCTTGCTTTCCTGTGTAATATCAAACAGCCAACATGCCGTGAAAGTTAATGAACCCTCTCGACTTTCCTGCACTCAGAAATAGCTTCGCCCTGTTAGTACAGGAACATTAAGTACCACAGCGTTTTAAGCCGCCCCAACCACAATTAGCGGACTAAAAATAACTGTGATTTTCAGTTGCTGTTTTCCTGACAAAAAATAACATTCGCGCACTTAGTGCCATCACCGTTATCGGAAATTGAGTAACGGGACAAATATTCGTAGTTGTCATTCTCTTCAGGAGAGCAGACATGAAAACAGCACAGCGCAATAAACTCGCCGCCCTCGCCCTGATGGCGCTCGGTGCCGCCAGCCAGGTTCACGCCAGTGAGCTGTTCCCCAACCTTCCAGCAAAAACCATCGGCGTGCAGGTGAAAATCCAGAGCTTCACCGCCGCCGATGCCGCGCAAATCAAGGCCGCAGGCTTCAGCTTTGTGCGCTTCGGCGTGTGGAGCGACAGCCTCACCGCCAAGACGTATCAGAAACAGGTCAGTGACGCCTTCGCCGCCGCCGCTTCCGCCGGGCTGCCGGTGCTGCTGACGGTGCGCGCAATCAAGGCACTGCCGGCCACTTCGCCGGAGGAGCTGAACGCCGCCGGCGGTAAGTTCGCCAACACCGTGACCGGGCTGGAAAAAACCTGGAGTTCGCAATTGGTGGCGATCGAAATCTGGAACGAGCCTGACCTGGAAACCTATTGGCCGACGCGCAATTTCGACACCACCTTCGTGCCGTTCATGGCTGGCATGTGCAAGGCATTCGAAGGTCAGCCGCAGACGACGCCACGGGTCGGTTTCGGCTTCGCCCGGCCGCCCAGCGCCGGCTCGGCGTCGACGGTGGCGATGAAAAGTATCGTCAGCGATTACCCCAAATGCTTGAACGCCGTGTCCTATCACCCTTACGGCATGACCGCCACGCAGATCAGCAACGCGCAGACGTTCATCCAGCAGAACTTCAATCTGCCGGGGGTCATCAGTGAATGGGGGGTTTCGGCCCTCGCCTCCAACGGTGGCCCTGAAGGACAAGCGAGCAAAATCAACGCGTTTATTACCGACGTTAAACGCCTCAATATTCCCCTGACCTCTATCTATGAATGGCGGAACAGTGATTCGGGCAGCAACGATCGCGAGAAGAACTTCGGCTTTCTCACCTCTGACGGCCAGCCAAAACCGGCACGCTTGTCGGTAGAAGGTCTGTTGAACGCTGAGTAAACCTTGGGCAACCGGTCTGTTCACAGGTCGGTTGCTTTGAACCTGTGGGCTGTTTTGGCATCGTATTCAGCGACACCGCGCCCCGCCTTTCAAACAATCGTTTTCAGGTTGTTGCCGCAGGGGCCATCGATCCACGAATGCACCCTTGAGTGCCCGTCAGCGCTCGGGTAATGTCTTCAGACCCATAGGATAGAGCACGCCCATGACTTCCAAGCTGGAACAACTCAAACAGTTCACCACCGTAGTTGCCGACACCGGCGACTTCGAAGCGATCGCCCGAGTCAAACCGACCGATGCCACCACCAACCCTTCCCTGCTGCTCAAGGCTTCGGCCATTCACGGTTACGCCGAACTGCTGAACGATTGCGTTCGCGACTGCAAGGGCGATGTCGGCCTGGCCAGCGACCGTTTCGGCGTCGCAGTGGGCAAGGAAATTCTCAACGTGGTTCCGGGCCGCATCTCCACCGAAGTGGATGCGCGCCTGTCCTTCGATCAGGATGCGATCCTCAAGCGTGCGCATCGTCTGATCGAGCTGTACGACAAGGCCGGCGTCGGCCGTGACCGCGTGCTGATCAAGATCGCCTCGACCTGGGAAGGCATCCGCGCCGCCGAGATCCTCGAGAAGGAAGGCATCCAGACCAACCTGACCCTGCTGTTCTCCTTCGCCCAGGCGGCCGCCTGCGCCGACGCCGGGGTGTTCCTGATTTCGCCGTTCGTGGGCCGTATCTACGACTGGTACAAGAAGGCCAACGGCAACGACTACACCGGCGCCGATGATCCTGGCGTGCAGTCGGTGACGCGCATCTACAACTACTACAAGGCCAATGACTACAAGACCGTAGTCATGGGGGCCAGCTTCCGTAACATCAACCAGATCGAACAACTGGCTGGCTGTGATCGCCTGACCATCAGCCCGGAACTGCTGGAGAAGCTGGCCGCCGATACCGGCAAGCTGGAACGCAAACTGGCGCCAGGCAATGCCGGTGAAGCGCGTCTGAGCCTCAACGAAGCGCAATTCCGCTGGTTGTCCAACGAGGACGCGATGGCCACCGAGAAACTGGCTGAAGGCATCCGTCAGTTCGCGCGCGACCAGGAGAAGCTGGAAGCGTTGCTGCAGGCCAAGCTGTGATTTGAGTTTGTAGAATGCAAATGCAAAAAGGGCGAACCTGTGAGGGTTCGCCCTTTTTCATTTTGCCTGCACTGATAAATGTATCGACCGACCCGACGCCATCGCGGGCAAGCCCGCTCCCACAGGGTATGTGGAGAACCCAAGTTTGAGGTTTCACGCGATCATTGTGGGAGCGGGCTTGCCCGCGATGAGGCCAGCCCAGACACCATCACTTCATGAAATCAATGTCTTTCGAGCGCATTGACCAGATCATGAAACGCTTCACGATTGGAATCGTTCAGGCCCATGAGAATCTTGTGCGCTTCCAGCACCTTGATTCGCACCACTTCTTCGGATTGGTCCTGATCCGGCAGGTCGTCCAGGCACTCCGGGCACGGCACCGGGTGGTTGACGATGTTGAACACCTGCTCGAAGCCCATCGACTGCAAAAGCCGAGTGATGTCTTCGTGGGTGGTGACAACCGTCGGCAACAGGCCGACCTTCTGCCGCGACAGGATCGACAGTTTGGCCAGCAGGCCCAAGGTGGTGCTGTCGATGCTGCGGGTTTCGGTCAAATCGATCACGATCGCGTTGAAATTCAGCGCGGTGAAGATTTTCTCAATAGTCGCATCCAACGCCGAACACAGGGTCAGGCGAACTTCACCGACGAACTTCAGGACGAAGGTGCCGTCCTGCTCGGCGAACTGGATTCTACCGGTACTCATTAAAGATTCCTGCTCAACACCAACAGGGCGATATCATCCGGCATCTCCCCTAGCGTGGCCAAACCAAACACTTGCCGCAGACCATCCAGGCTGCCGCCCGCTGACTTCACCCGTTCGGGCAAAGCAGCCTCTTTTTCTTTGAGCGTTGCTTCCGGCAAAAGGTCCAGAATGCCATCAGACATCAGCGTCAGGCTGAACGTCGGCGGCAGCTCAAGCACGTGGTCTTCGTAAGTGGCTTCATTGAAAAGCCCCACCGGCAGGCCACGGCCTTCGAGATAACGAACACTGTCAGGCGTGTACAACACAGGCAAAGGCAGATGGCCGCCAATGCTATAGGTCAACAAACCGGTCTCCTCGTCGATGACTCCACCGACCATTGTGACGTGTTTACCCAGCTTACAACTGATCAGCCCCCGGTTGATATGACCGAGCACTTCCGAAGGCTTGAACTCCGGCAAGGTACCGCTGCGTTTCGATTCGAAGAGCAAACGCGTGGTCATGAACTTCAACAGCACGGTGACGAAGGCTGATGACGCGCCATGCCCGGAAACATCCGCCAGATAAAACGCGACCCGGCGCTCGTCGACACGGAAATAGTCGACAAAATCACCCGACAGGTACAACGACGGGATGATCTGGTGGGCAAAATTGAATTCGTCAATGCTCCACGGGCTTTCCGGCAGCATGTTCATCTGCACCTGGCGACCGGCGTTCTGGTCTTCCTGGAGCAGGTTCAGGCTGGCTTCGAGCTCGCGGTTGGCCTTTTCCAGCTTCTCGCTGTAGCGCTGGTTTTCCAGCAGCAGCCGCGCACGATCCAGGGCCCGGCGCACGGAGTGCTCGAGCACAGCCAGATCTTCGAGAGGCTTGATCAGGTAATCCGCCGCGCCCAGGCGCAGGGCCTCGACCGCGTCATTCATCACCCCGGCACCCGAGACCACGATCACCGGCGTATCGGGTGAGCGCTCGGTGACCTGACGGATCAGTTCGAGACCGCCCATCTGCGGCATGCGCAGATCGCAGATGACCAGATCGGGCTCGTCTTGCTCGAATACCTGAAGACCCTGTTGACCGTTGCCGGCCTGCAGGACGCTGAAACCACTGTCTTCCAGATAGGCCGCGAGGCTCGCGCGCACTACCTCGTCATCATCGATTATCAGCAGCGTGGCACTGGTTTTTGGCATGTGGGCAAACGGCGCCAGAATTAGGTTGGCGTAGTGAGCGGGGCAACGGCCCTGCGCAGACTACTGGATTCGCTTTCTAGCCTCTCTGTTGCAGCGCTTTCAAGCATTCGCCTGGCGCGCGGTTTTAAACAGAGGTGCCCTTCTAAGGCGCAGACGGTACTCCCATCCGCAGAGCGTTTCAAGCATGCGCCGATTGTCGCTTGACGACTTTGTTTGTCAAATCACCGGGAGTTATAAGAACCGCTCCAACGGTAACCCGATGGAAGGTAGCGGCAGTCGCCGGTGACGCTCTGGCGCGGACAAAAAAGGCGACCCGAGGGTCGCCTTTCTGTCGCCGGTCGAAATCAGAAATCGTCTTCGACCTGACCGTCCTTCACCTTGAACTCGCGGTTTTGCAGGTAAGCATTGCGGATGAAGGTGTATTTGTCGCCGCTGATCAGCTTCTCGCTCGACAGCAGGCTGGCGCGGGTGTCGACGATGTTCAGGCCGAAGATCGAGTTACGCGTCGGCACGTGGTCGATGTAGCGGTACGCGCCGGTGAAGCTGTCGACGTATTTCGACGGTGCGTCACGCAGGGTGCTCGGGCCCATCAGCGGCAGCATCACGTACGGGCCGCTGCCCACGCCCCAGTAACCGAGGGTCTGACCGAAGTCTTCGTCGCTGCGGTTCAAGCCCATCTTGGTGCCGACGTCGAAGAAACCGAGCAGACCGAAGGTGGTGTTGAAAATCAGTCGGGCGGTATCAACGCCCGCCGCAGCCGGTTTGGCCTGGAGGATGTTGTTCGCCAGGTTGGTCACGTCACCGACGTTGCGGAACATATTGTGAATGCCGTCTTCAACGAACTGCGGGGTGATGAACTCATAACCCTGCGCCAATGGCTTCAGCGCGTAGGTGTCAACGAAGTCGTTGAACTGGAAAATCGGCCGGTTGACGCTTTCCCAAGGGTCTTCTTCGGTGGCCGCCTGGGTGGCGAACGGCGCCAGCAACAGGCTGGCACATACACTTAGCTGAGTGAGCGAAGGGCTCCAGCGCATAGAAAAACTCCTTGGATTCGATACTGGCGCGGTCCTCTCGGCCCGGGCATTAAGGCCGCTAGTATAAGCGTAAACGGCAATTTGGGCAGTCTGCCGCTGCAAGGATATGCAGGAAGTTTCCTACGCCGGCTTTCACCCGCCTGTCATGCAACTGTCACCCCAGCGCCCTAGTCTTGAGCGTTATTTCAGGGACGTTGCCATGACTCACGCCGAAACCTTGCCCGTCGCCGCGCCCGGCCTGACTGCCGTGCTGTTCGGCCTGAGCGGTTGCCTGGTGGATTTCGGTGCCCGCGCCGCGCAAGAGCTCAACGCCCAGCCGGAACATGCCCAAACTACGCCCGGCGCACTCGATAGCCTGAAAAGTTTGCAGCGCCAGGGAATTCCCTGCGCGTGGCTCGACGAATTGCCCCCTGCCCTCGCTCAGCCACTGGCCGCCTCGCTGCCAGACTGGATCAAACCGCCGCAACATTCAGCAACAATGAATCCATGGCCAGCGCCCAATGCGTGCTGGCAGGCATTGATGGATCTGAACATCGATCGCCTCGATGGCTGCGTACTGGTCAGCGGTGAACCGCGGCTGTTACAGGCCGGCCTGAACGCCGGATTATGGACAATTGGTCTGGCGTCCTGCGGCTCGCTGTGCGGCCTTAACCCAAGCGAATGGCAGGCGCTCTCGCAAAAGGAGCGCGAACAGTTGCGCGGCAAGGCAACCGTGCAGTTGTTCGGCCTGGGTGTGCATTCGGTGATCGATCATCTCGGCGAACTGGACGCCTGCCTCGCCGACATCAGCCTGCGCCGCGCCAAAGGCGAAAAGCCCTGATCGGCGTCATGCAGGTTTACCGAGAGTGGATTAATCTAAAGGTCAGCCATAGACCTTTGGCGCGCGGCTGCGGTCAATGCCAGTGCCTATTGATAAAAGGAAACCACCATGCCCGCCCATGAACTGCAAAAACAGCTCGATACCCTGCGCGAGCAGCTGGAACAGAATCCACCGCTGTCGGAAGTCGAGCGTGAGGATCTGCGTGAGTTGATGGCGCAGATTGAATCTAAGATCCAGCTGGAGACCGCCACCCAGGACGCGAGCATCGCCGATGGTGTGAACCTGGCGGTCGAGCGCTTCGAAGTCGAACACCCGGCGATCGCCGGCACCCTGCGCAATATCATGAATACGCTGGGCAGCATGGGCATCTGACGCCCCGCCGCACAAAAAAGCCCTGCCAGCGATGGCAGGGCTTTTTCATTTGCAAAATGTGCATGCAAGCCCTTGTGGGAGCGAGCCTGCTCGCGAAGGCGTCATGTCAGTCGACATCATCGTTGAATGAACCACCGCATTCGCGAGCAGGCTCGCTCCCACAAGGGATATCGCACATTCCGTTTCTTTATTGACGTACGAGCCGGTGATTCGGCAACTGCACCTGTTCAGTGCTGCGATACGGGTTGATATCCAGCCCACCCCGGCGCACATAGCGCGCAAACACCGTGAGTTTCTCCGGCTTCAACAACCGCTGCAGATCGAGAAAAATCCGCTCCACGCATTGCTCATGGAAGTCCGAATGCTGGCGGAAGCTGACGATGTACTCCAGCAGGCTGGCGTGATCCAGCGCGGCGCCGCGATATTCCACCACGACGCTGCCCCAGTCCGGCTGGCTGGTCACCGGGCAGTTGGATTTGAGCAAGTGGCTGTGCACGCTCTCTTCAACGATCCGCGAAGCATCGCAACGCAGCAGTTCCGGACGCGGATGCTCATAGTTGCTGACGCTGATATCCAGATCGTCGATGCACACGCCCGGCAACGCCACCACACCTTCAGCTTCCACGTCTTTCAGACTGCGCACCCGCACGCCCACCGGTTTGCCGGCAGCGGCGGACAGATCCTTGACCAGCGTCGCTTGCAATGTCGCGACGTCGGCGAACGGCGTCTGGTTCAGCGAGTTGAGGTAGAGCTTGAACGACTTCGATTCGATGATGTTCGGCGAATCCGCCGGGATGCTGAATTCAGCGATTGCCACCACCGGCTTGCCCGAGGGCAGCAGCCACGACAGCTCGAAGCAGTTCCAGAAATCCACGCCTTTATACGGCAGGGTTTCGGCGGTCAGGCCCAGCTCGGCCCATTTCGCGGTACGCGGAATCGGGAACAGCAGGGACGGTGTGTACGTGGCGATGTATTCGCTGGATTTGCCCAGCGGCGAATGTTCGGCTGCGGGATGCATGGCGGAAACCTGACTGAAGAATCAGCGGATTCTACCAGCCTTTGCCCGCGCCTTTGAGTGCTTACTGACTGACTGTGAGTTTGCCGACCATGCCAGCCTGATAATGCCCGGGGATATTGCAGGCAAACTCGAGCGCCGTTGCCTTGCTGAAGGTCCAGGTCAACTCAGCAGTTTTACCGGGCTCAACCAGTACGCTGTTGGGGTCGTCATGCTGCATGCCACGGCCCATCGCCGCGTGATCCATGCCTGCCATGTCGTGGGGCATTTCTTTCATGCCGGTAGGCGTAAGCATGCCGCTTTGCTGCATCTGCAACATTTCCTGCTGGTGACTGGCATGCATCGCCGCATCACCGAGGTTGAATTCGTGCAGTAACTGGCCTTTATTCACCAGCACAAAGCGAATGGTCTCACCGGCCTTGACCTGTATGGCTTTCGGGTCGAAGTTCATGTCGCCCATGACGATTTCGATAGTCCGCGTGGCCTGGCTCGCCGCTGCCGGCTGGCCGAAGGCAAAGGTGTGCACCGGTGTCGCCCATGCTGGCGTACTCAATGCCAGCAGACAGGCGGCTATTTTCAGGGAGGTGCGCAAAAACATGGTCGTACTCCAACAAGAGAAGGTTCAGCCTGTGGGAAACTCTAACCACCCCGGGCTGGCTTCGACCTGACAGGCAGATTACAACTTTGTCAGCTTGGCGCTTATCGCCGGATCTCACGGTATAACGCCCTCGCCCTTCCAAATACCAACCCCGCCCGAGTCGCCCATGAAACTGTTGATCGTCGAAGACCAAGCGAAAACCGGCCAATACCTGCGTCAGGGCCTGACCGAGGCCGGATTCAATACCGAGCTGGTGGCCGACGGAATCAGCGGCCAGCAATTGGCCTTGAGCGGCGACTACGCGCTGTTGATCCTCGATGTAATGCTGCCCGGGCGCAGTGGCTGGCAGATTCTCCAAGCGGTGCGCAGCGCCGGCCTCGACACGCCGGTACTTTTTCTCACCGCCAAAGACTCGGTGGAGGATAGGGTTCACGGCCTCGAACTGGGCGCCGACGATTATCTGGTCAAGCCATTCGCCTTTTCCGAGCTGCTCGCGCGGGTGCGCAGCCTGTTGCGGCGCGGCAGCGGAATCGCCCAGGAAACCAGTCTGCAACTGGCCGATCTGCGCCTGGATCTGATCCGCCGCCGGGTCGAACGCAGCGGCCAGCGCATCGACCTGACCGCCAAGGAATTCGCCCTGCTGGAAATGCTCCTGCGCCGTCAGGGTGAAGTCCTGCCCAAATCGCTGATCGCCTCGCAGGTCTGGGACATGAATTTCGACAGCGACACCAACGTCATCGAAGTGGCGATACGCCGCTTGCGCCTGAAGATCGACGATGACTTCCCCAACAAGTTGATCCACACCGTGCGCGGCATGGGTTACGTGCTCGAAGAGCGTTCGCTGTGATGCGTCGTTTGTCCTTGAGCACGCGCCTGGCGCTGTTGTTTGCCGCCTGCACTGCGGTGGTCTCGCTGTTCGCCGGGGTGCTGTTCGACCGCGCCAGCGAGGCGCACTTCATCGAACTTGATCAGCAACAACTGGAGACGAAACTGATCGGCCTGCGCCGCGCCTTGCAGGATCTCCAACCTGCCCAGCGCGAGGCGCGGCTGGCCGATGAACTCAGCCGTCAGGCGGATCTGTCGTTGCGCATCACCAGTGGCGATGGCCAGCACTGGTATGACAGCTCGGTGCAGATTCCGAAGAATCTGCCGCTGCAAACCGGCCTGTCGACCATCAGCCATGACGGCACCGATTACCGCGTGCTGCGCGCCCCGCTCTACCCGGACGCAGCGGATTCGCCACAACTGACGCTGCTGCTGGACATCACCCATCACCAGCATTTTCTTACGCGCATGCAGCATCTGATCTGGCTGACCGTCGGCCTGTCGGCGCTGGCTACTGCCCTGCTCGGGGCCTGGGCCGCGCGCAGCGGTCTGCGCCCGTTGCGGCGGATGAGCGCAGTGGCCCGTGGGATTTCCGCGCAATCGCTGAATGCCCGACTGCCTGAAGAGAAGATGCCGCCAGAGCTTGCAGAAATGGCCTACAGCTTCAACGCCATGCTCGAACGCCTCGACGACTCGTTTCAGCGCCTCTCGGCATTCTCCGCCGACATCGCCCATGAGCTGCGCACACCGTTGTCGAATCTGCTGACCCACACCCAGGTCACCCTCACCCGCCCACGCGCACTGGAGGACTACCGCGAAGCGCTGCACAGCAACCTCGAAGAACTGCAATGGATGGCGCAACTGGTCAACGACATGCTCTATCTGGCCAAGGCAGACCACGGCTTGCTGATGCCCAAGCGCGAACCGCTGGAACTGGCGGATGAAGCTGACATGTTGCTCGAGTTTTTTGCGCCATTGGCGGAAGACGCTGGCGTGAGTTTGAGCCGTGAAGGTGAAGCGCAAATCGAAGGTGATCGCGGCATGTTGCGCCGGGCCTTGTCGAACCTGCTGGATAACGCACTGCGGTTTACCCCGGCCGAGGGTTATGTGCGCTTGAGCATCGTCGACGAGGGGGAGATCGTGCGCGTCTGCGTCGAAAACAGTGGCGAGGGGGTTTCAGCGCAATTACTGCCACGTCTGTTTGACCGCTTCTATCGAGCGGATCCGGCGCGGCAGGAAGGCAGCAGTGAGCATGCGGGGTTGGGGTTGGCGATCACCCAGTCGATCGTGCGGGCACATGGCGGGACGATTCATTGCGAATCGGAGGCGGGGTTTACGCGGTTTGTGATCCAGTTACCGAAGCAGAACTGAGGCCAGCAGGTCCGGCCCCTTCGCGAGCAGGCTCGCTCCCACAGGGAAATGCATTCCAACCGTGGGAGCGAGCCTGCTCGCGAAGGCGGTCTAAAGGTTACGAGTATCTCAGCGCATGCGCCGGTTCGATCTTCGCCGCCCGCCACGCTGGATACACCGTGGCCAGGAAGCTCAGAATGAACCCCGCCGAGCAGATCAACAGCACATCACCGCCCTGCAATTCCGAGGGCAGGTTGCTGACGAAATACACGTCC
The DNA here is from genome assembly GCF_979253165.1 of Pseudomonas sp. AC083. Taxonomy (NCBI): domain Bacteria; kingdom Pseudomonadati; phylum Pseudomonadota; class Gammaproteobacteria; order Pseudomonadales; family Pseudomonadaceae; genus Pseudomonas; species Pseudomonas sp. AC083. Next base: position 52,407 of record NZ_CEEDDH010000002.1, on the reverse strand, counting down.
GAACTGAAGATATGCTGGCCGGTCACACGCTCGACCCAGCCGACCAGTTCGCTGACATTGAGCGCCGCAATCACGCCCAGCACGCCGCCAATGATGGTGCCGACAATACCGATCACCGTGCCCTGGACCATGAAGATCGCCATGATCTGTCGCGGTGTGGCGCCGATGGTGCGCAGAATGGCGATGTCGGCGCCCTTGTCGTTCACCACCATGATCAGCGTCGCGATGATGTTGAACGCCGCCACCGCGACGATCATCAGCAACAGCAGGCCGATCATGGTTTTTTCCATCTTCATCGCGCTGAACAGGCTGCCCTGGGTGTGAGTCCAGTCGTCAGCCTTGAAGTCAGCGCCGAGGCCACCGGCAATGTCCGCAGACACCTTCGGCGCAGCGTACAGATCCTTGACCGCCAGACGCACACTCTGCACCTGATTCGGTTGCCAGTGCTGCATGGTCGCGGCGTCGGCGACGTGAATCAGGCCCATCGAGCCGTCCAGCTCGGCGCCGACCTTGAACACGCCAACCACATTCAGGCGCTGCATGCGCGGGGTGATACCGCCCGGTGCGGTACTGACTTCCGGAACGATCAAGGTGATCTTGTCGCCGACATTGAGGCGAAAACGCCGCGCGGTGATCTCACCGATCACCACACCGAATTCGCCCGGCTTCAAGGCATCCAGACGACCTTGGACGATGTGCTGGGCAACGATCGACACCTTGCCTTCCTGGGCCGGATCAACGCCGCTGATCTGAATCGGCTGCATCGAACCCTTGTAGGACAGCATGCCTTCCATCTCGGTGAACGGCACGGCGGCCGTCACTTCGGGATTTTTCATCGCGGCGGCGGCCACCGGCTGCCAGTCATCGATCGGCTTGACGCCAACGATGGTCGCATGGGGCACCATGCCGAGGATGCGCGAGCTCATTTCGCGCTGAAAGCCATTCATCACCGACAGCACCACGATCATCGCCAGCACGCCGAGGGCGAGGCCGATCATCGAGGTCATCGAAATGAACGAAACAAAGCGATTGCGGCGCTTGGCGCGGGTATAGCGCGTGCCGATAAAGATCGATAACGGTCTGAACATTCGCTGGGGCACCGTATAGAAATAAAAGACCCGGCGCCGTTACGGGCGCCGGGTTTCAGCCAGTCAGATGGGAGTGAGGCAACCTTCCTGCAACTGCAGAACGCGATCCATCTGGCGAGCCAGGTTCATGTCGTGCGTCACCACCAGGAACGCCGTGCGCATCGACGTGCTCAGCTCCAGCATCAGATCCTGGATGCCTTCGGCGGTGTGCAGGTCGAGGTTGCCGGTTGGCTCATCGAGCATCACCAGCCCCGGGTTGTTGACCAGGGCACGGGCGATGGCCACGCGCTGACGCTCGCCGCCGGACAGTTCCGCCGGTTTGTGTTCCAGACGATGGCCCAGCCCGACACGCTCCAGCAATGACGTGGCACGCTGACGCGCCTCCGGGATGGCGGTCCTGCCGATCAACAGCGGCATGCAGACGTTTTCCAGCGCGGTGAATTCCGGCAGCAAGTGGTGAAACTGATAAACGAAACCAAGCGCGCGATTGCGCAGCAGGCCACGCTTCTTCTCGCTCAACGCCGACAGCTCTTCGCCGTCGAGCCAGACGCTGCCCTTGCTCGGCGTATCGAGGCCGCCGAGCAGGTTGAGCAAGGTACTTTTGCCGGAACCGGATTTGCCCACGATCGCTACACGTTCGCCCGGGTGCAACTCCAGTTGCAGGCCGGCCAGCACTTGTACCGACTCAGGACCCTCCTCGTAGGATTTGCCCAGGTTACGGCAGCTCAGAATTGCTTGTTCACTCATGCCCGACTCACTCATAACGTAACGCCTCCGCCGGCTGGGTGCGCGCGGCACGCCAGGCGGGATACAGGGTGGCGAGGAAACTCAGGACCAACGCAGCGGCGCAGACCATGACGACGTCCTGGCTCTGGACCTGCGAAGGAAGATAATCAATGAAATACACGTCAGCATTAAGGAACTTGTGGCCGATCAGCCCTTCAAGCGCCGAAATGGCCGCACTGACATTCAGCGCCGCAAGGATCCCGACCACCGCGCCAATGGCCGTGCCGACCACGCCGATCACCGTGCCCTGAACCATGAACGTGCGCATGATCGTGCCCGGTGTCGCGCCGAGGGTACGCAGAATGGCGATGTCGCCCTTCTTGTCGTTGACCACCATCACCAGCGTGGAAATGATGTTGAACGCGGCAACGGCGACGATCAGCAGCAACAGCAGCCCGATCATGGCTTTTTCCATGCGGATCGCTTGATACAGGTTGCCGTGGGTGCGGGTCCAGTCGCGGGCGTAGTAACGATCTTCGCCGAGCTGCTGGGCAATGTTCCACGCCTCACGCGGTGCCTGGAACAGGTCGTCGAACTTCAGCCGCAGGCCCTGCACCTGATCGGCTTTCCAGCGATGCATTTTCGCCAGATCCTGCAGATTGGTCACGCCGAGGTAGCCGTCGAGCTCACCGGCGCCGACATGGAAAATGCCGACCACGGTGAAGCGCTTCATGCGCGGGAACATCCCGGCCGGGGTCACGCTGACCTCCGGCGCGACGAAGGTGACCTTGTCACCGATGCCGACGCCGAGCTTGGTCGCCGCCTTGTCGCCGATGACGATGCCGAAGCTGCCGGGAGTCAGGTCGTCGAGTTTGCCCTGCTTCATGAAGTTGTCGATGATCGACACATTGCGCTCGAGCGCAGGATCAATGGCATTGAGCAACACCTTGGAAACCTGACCGTTGTTGGTCAGCAGGCCCTGCATCTGGGTAAACGGCGCCACCGCCGTGACCTGCCGGTTCTGCTTGACCTTGTCGGCCAGTCTCTGCCAGTCATTGATCGGCTCGCCGGTCTCGAGAGTGGCGTGGGGCACCATGCCCAGCACGCGGGTGCGCATCTCATGGTCGAAGCCGTTCATCACCGACAGCACGACGATCATTACGACCACGCCAAGGGCGAGCCCGATCATCGAAGTCAGGGAAATGAATGACACAAAATGATTGCGACGCTTTGCACGGGTATAACGCGTGCCGATAAATACGAAGAGAGGTCTGAACATGTCGGGGCTTGTTCGGAGGGAAAAGGAACGTCCTTGTGGCGGGGGTCGAAAACCAGCTTTACACTCAGACCACCGCCGCTACCATGGGTTCGCCATGTCGACATTAGATGAAGAAGATCGCCGCGAATACTACCGTATCGAGGACACGATCGCACTGGAAATTCGGCCCCTGTCCGCTCCCGAAGCCGCAGGCCAGGAAGTGTTGCAGGATGCTTCCCCACTCTTCAACCTGCTCAGCGAACTGCACCTGAGCGAATTCGAGTCGCAGCACCTGTTGCGGCAGATCAGCGAGCGCGACCGCGCCATCGCCGCGTTCCTCAAATCGCAGAACAAACGCATCGACCTGCTCAGCCAGGTCATCGCCCTGACCGTGCTCGGCCAAATCGGCGAGCCGCAGCCGGTGATCATCTCCGAGGGCGGGATCGACTTTCAGTACCCGACCCCGATTGCCACTGGCGCACACCTGTCGGTGAAACTGGTGCTGATGCCGCAGGCACTCGGCCTGCTGCTGCGTGCCCGGGTCACCCATTGCGATCCCAAGGGCGATGGCTATGACGTCGGCACCGAGTTCGAGCGCCCGACCGATGCCCAGCGCCAATTGCTCGCGCGCTACATCTTGCAGAAGCAGGCTCAGGAACGCCGTCTGGCCCGCGAACAGAACGAATCTGGCATTTAACTTAAGGAAGCACCGTGACCCTCATCTACGGCCACCGCGGCGCCAAGGGCGAAGCACCGGAAAACACCCTGAGCAGCTTTCAGGAATGCCTCAAGCACGGCGTGCGCCGCTGCGAACTGGATCTGCACCTGTCCAAGGACGGCGAGCTGATGGTCATTCATGACCCGACCCTCAAGCGCACCACCGACCGTCGCGGCAAAGTCGTCGAGCACACCGCTGCCGAGCTGGTCACCTACGACGCGCGCAAGGGCGGCCCGGGCTGGATCAAGCCGTGCCCGATTCCGACGCTGGAAGAGTTGTTCGAGCAATGTGATTTCGAGCACTGGCAGCTGGAAGTCAAAAGCGCATCACGCACCCGCGCGGCGACTACCGTGCTGGCGATTCGGGAAATGGCTCAGCGCCACGGCCTGCTCGACAAGGTGACGATCACTTCGAGTTCGCGGGAAGTCTTGAAGGCAGCGCTGGATCTGGTACCCGACGTATCCCGTGGCCTGGTGGCCGAATATGCCTGGCTCGATCCGCTGAAAGTCGCGGCGAGCTACGGCTGCGAGATTCTCGCCTTGAACTGGACGCTGTGTACGCCGGAACGCCTGCAGAAGGCGCAGCGTCAGGGCCTGCATGTGTCGGTGTGGACCGTCAACGAGCCTGCGCTGATGCGCAGACTCGCCGACTTCGGCGTTGACAGCCTGATTACAGACTTTCCCGGTTTGGCCACTGCCACCCTTGAGAATTGCTGAAATCGGTCTCCCCGGCCGGCTCAGGCCACCGGCCGGAGCCCGTCAAAAAAGCCGGTTGAGGCCGTCGTACGCCGCGACCCGATAGGCTTCGGCCATGGTCGGGTAGTTGAACGTGGTGTTGACGAAATACTTCAGGGTGTTCAGCTCGCCCGGCTGGTTCATGATCGCCTGACCGATGTGCACGATCTCCGACGCCTGATAACCGAAGCAGTGCACGCCGAGCACTTCCAGCGTTTCGCGGTGGAAGAGGATCTTCAGCATGCCTTGCGGCTCACCGGCAATCTGCGCCCGCGCCATGCTCTTGAAGAACGCCTTGCCGACTTCGTACGGCACTTTCGCCTGGGTCAGCTCCTGCTCGTTCTTGCCGATCGAGCTGATCTCCGGAATGGTGTAGATGCCGGTCGGCACGTCATTGACGAAGCGCCAGCTGCCATTGTCGACGATGCTGCCAGCGGCCGAACGACCCTGGTCATGGGCGGCACTGGCCAGGCTTGGCCAGCCGATCACGTCACCGGCGCCGTAGATGTTTTCCACGCAGGTGCGGTAGTTCTGGTCGACTTCGATCTGGCCACGGCTGTTGACCTTGACCCCGATGTTTTCCAGACCCAGCGTGTCGGTGTTACCGGTACGGCCGTTGCACCAGAGCAAGGCGTCGGCCTTGATCTTCTTGCCGGATTTGAGATGCAGGATCACACCGTTGTCCACGCCTTCGACGCGGTCGTACTCTTCGTTGTGACGCACGGTGATGTTGTTGTTGCTGAAGTGGTAGCTCAACGCCTGGGAAATTTCCGAGTCGAGGAAGCTCAGCAACTGGCCACGGTTGTCGACCAGCTCGACCAGCACACCCAGACCACTGAAGATCGATGCGTATTCGCAACCGATCACACCAGCGCCGTAAACGATCAGTTTGCGCGGGGTGTGGCCGAGGCTGAGGATGGTGTCGCTATCGTAGATACGTGGGTGGTGGAAATCGATGTCCGCCGGGCGATACGGACGCGAACCGGTGGCGATGATGATGTGCTTCGCCACCAGCTTCTCGACCACGCCGTTGCCGCAGACCACTTCGATGGTTTGCTCGTCGGCGAAGCTGCCGGTACCGAAGAACACGTCGACGCGATTACGGGCGTAGTAGCCGGTGCGTGATGCGACTTGTTTGGAAATGACTTTTTCGGCGCTTTTCAACACGTCCGGAAAGGAGAACCAGCGTGGCTCGCCGATCGCGCGGAACATCGGGTTGGTGTTGAACTGCATGATCTGCCGCACCGAGTGACGCAGTGCCTTGGACGGGATGGTGCCGAGGTGGGTGCAGTTGCCGCCGACCTGACGACGGCTGTCGACCATCGCGACCTTGCGCCCCGCTTTGGCGGCGTTCATTGCCGCGCCTTCTCCCGCCGGGCCGGAACCCAGTACCACCACGTCGTAGTTGTAGACAGCCATGCGTACTCCTCAGAACAGGCCGCGGTGCCAGCAGCACCGGCGGCTAAATCACGCCGAACGGCGGCGCGAAGGAACAATTGGGGGCCAGTGAAGAACCCGGACACAGTCTATAGAAGCGTCAACGCCGCGCACATTAACCCTTGGTCGCGTCGTAGGCTACTTTTGCCTGCACTACAACGCCAGCTTTCGTCTTGTCTTCGGTCAGTTTTTTTCACCGACAAGCTGCGCAAATGCCTGACTGCTGCGGGTGACAAAACCTGTATCGGCACGCAGGACAAAGAATGCAGCAATGTCATGCTTTTGGGCATAGTCCCGCGCCCTTTCCGGCCCGAGAATCAGCAACAGCGTCGATAGTCCATCGGCCATCAACGCTGAAGGATGAATCACCGTGACTGACGCCAGATCATGTAGGACCGGTCGCCCGCTGCGTGCATCGAAGGTGTGGGAATAACGCCGACCGTCCTGCAGAAAATAATGGCGGTAGTCACCGGAGGTGGACACGCCGTAGCCATCGACATCGATAATCCGCTCGGCCACTTGCTGGTCATCGCGAGGCTCTTCGAGAGCGATGCGCCACGCTGAACCATCCGGCTTCTTGCCCCGGGCTTTGAGTTCGCCCGTGGCTTCGACCAGATAATTGTCGATGCCCATGCCCTGCAATCTGGCGGCGATGGCATCCACGGCGTAACCGGCGGCAATACTGTTGAAGTCGACTTCGACGGCGGCGTCCTTGCACAACTGCTCGCCGTCGATGCGCAGATGCTGATGACCGACTCGCTGCATGACCTCGGCCACAGCGGCCGCATCAGGGATCTTTTCTTCGCGTCCTTGCGGGCCGAATCCCCAGAGGTCCAGCAGCGGCTCTACGGTCAGGTCGTAGGAGCCTTCACTTTGCATTGAAAGCTGTTCGCCGATGCGGACCAATTCGAGCACCGCCGCCGGCATGGATTGGCAGCTATCGGCGGGCAATGCGTTGAAACGTTCGATCACCGAATCACTTCGGTAAGTCGACATCTGCCGATCGACTTCGCCGAGGATAGCCTCCACTTCGCCGCGCACCATTGATGGATCGGCGACCCCGGCGTGGCGCACGTACTTGACCGACCAGGTGCTGCCCATGGTCGAACCGCCAACCTGTTCCAGGGAATCGCTGGTGCCGCAGCCGCCGATTGCCACCGCCAACACCACAGACCCCCACCAGCGTCCAGTTAACAATTCTTCATCTCCCCGCAAAACCACGGCGGCCATTATGAACTACAAGCGCCCGCTCGCTTCCCCATGGCTGCAACGCCTTTATACAAAATTGAACAGTGAGTACCTCCCATGTCCTCCACCACGGGCAAAGGCAAAGCGATCTTTCGCGTTGTCAGCGGCAACTTCCTCGAAATGTTCGACTTCATGGTCTACGGCTTCTATGCCACGGCCATCGCCAAAACCTTCTTCCCCACCGACAGCGCCTTCGCTTCGCTGATGCTGTCGCTGGCGACCTTCGGCGCCGGCTTCCTGATGCGCCCGCTGGGGGCAATTTTCCTCGGCGCCTATATCGACCGTCACGGACGGCGCAAAGGGCTGATCATCACTTTGGCGATGATGGCCGCCGGTACGGTGCTGATTGCCTGCGTGCCCGGTTACGCGACGCTCGGCGTCGCAGCACCGCTACTGGTGTTGTTCGGCCGCCTGCTGCAAGGCTTCTCGGCGGGCGTGGAATTGGGCGGCGTGTCGGTGTATCTGGCGGAAATTTCTACGCCGGGGCGTAAAGGCTTTTTCGTCAGTTGGCAGTCCGCCAGCCAACAGGCAGCCGTGGTGTTCGCTGGCTTGCTCGGCGTTGCTCTGAATCACTGGCTGAGTCCGGAGCAAATGGGCGAATGGGGCTGGCGCGTGCCGTTCCTGATTGGCTGCATGATCGTGCCGGTGATTTTCTTCATCCGTCGCTCGCTGGAAGAAACTCCGGAATTCCAAGCGCGAACCCACCGCCCTACCCTCGGCGAAATCGTCCGCTCGATCGGCCAGAACTTCGGCATCGTCATTGCCGGCATGGCGCTGGTGGTGATGACCACGGTGTCGTTCTACCTGATCACTGCGTACACGCCTACGTTTGGCAAGGCTGAGCTGCATCTGTCGGACCTCGACGCCTTGCTGGTGACGGTGTGCATCGGCTTGTCGAACTTCTTCTGGCTACCGGTGATGGGCGCGGTATCCGACAAGATCGGGAGAAAACCCCTACTGTTGGCGGCGACGATTCTGGCGATCCTCACGGCGTATCCGGCATTGTCGTGGCTGGTGGCGAACCCGAGCTTCAGCCATTTGCTGATTGTCGAACTGTGGCTGTCGTTTCTTTATGGCTCGTACAACGGCGCGATGGTGGTGGCACTGACCGAGATCATGCCGGTGGAAGTGCGCACGACCGGGTTTTCCTTGGCCTACAGCCTGGCAACGGCGACGTTCGGCGGGTTTACTCCGGCGGCGTGCACCTATCTGATTCATGTGCTGGACAACAAGGCAGCACCGGGGATCTGGCTCAGTGGCGCGGCGGTACTGGGGTTGATTGCGACGTTGGTATTGTTCCGTGGCAACCGGCATGAGTTGCGCACGGCGCAGGCTTCGGTAGCCAGCGGCGCCTGACAGAATGCTTTCGCGAGCAGGCTCGCTCCCACAGAAGATTGTGAACGACACTGATCCAGTGTGGGAGCGAGCCCGCTCGCGAAGAGGCCGGCAAGGACACCGAAGATCCAACAGGCCCACAAACAAAAACGCCCCGACAAAATGCCGGGGCGTTTTCATTCAAGCCTGAGGCTTAGCGCGGGAACGCTGGCGGATTCACATCAGCCATGTCTTCCATTACGCGAACTACCTGGCAGCTGTAGCCGAACTCGTTGTCGTACCAAACGTACAGAACGACGCGGTTGTCCTGCACGATGGTCGCTTCAGCGTCGACCACACCAGCGTGACGCGAGCCGACGAAGTCGGTCGACACCACTTCCTGCGAATTGACGAAGTCGATCTGCTTGTGCAGATCGGAGTGCAGCGCCATGTAGCGCAGGTACTCGTTCATCTCTTCACGGGTGGCGGCTTTCTCAAGGTTGAGGTTGAGAATGGCCATCGACACGTTTGGCGTCGGCACACGGATCGCGTTACCGGTCAGCTTGCCGGCCAGCTCAGGCAGAGCCTTGGCAGCAGCGGTGGCGGCGCCGGTCTCGGTGATCACCATGTTCAGCGCGGCGCTGCGGCCACGGCGATCGCCCTTGTGGAAGTTGTCGATCAGGTTCTGGTCGTTGGTGTACGAGTGAACGGTTTCGACGTGACCGTTGATGATGCCGAACTTGTCGTTGACCGCTTTGAGCACCGGCACGATGGCGTTGGTGGTGCAGGACGCAGCCGAGACGATCTTGTCGTCAGCGGTGATTTCACCGTGGTTGATGCCGTGAACGATGTTCTTCAGCTTGCCCTTGCCAGGCGCGGTCAGAACAACGCGGTCGATGCCCGGGCAGGCCAGGTGCTGACCCAGGCCATCGGCGTCACGCCAGACACCGGTGTTGTCCACCAGCAGCGCGTCTTTGATGCCGTACTGGGTGTAATCCACCTCGGTCGGGTTCTTCGCGTAGATCACCTGGATCAGGTTACCGTTGGCGGTGATGGTGTTGTTTTCTTCGTCGATGGTAATGGTGCCGTTGAACGAACCGTGTACCGAATCGCGACGCAGCAGGCTGGCGCGTTTGGTCAGGTCGTTCTCGGCGCCTTTGCGCACGACGATGGCGCGCAGACGCAGGCCGTCGCCACCACCGGTTTTCTCGATCAGGATGCGCGCCAGCAGACGGCCGATACGACCGAAGCCGTATAGAACAACGTCGGTGCCTTTGCGGGCCGAGGCGTTCTGCTGGCCAACCACGTCAGCCATCTCTTCACGCACGAACTGCTCGGCGCTGCGGCCGTTGCCTTCGTTACGGAATTTGAACGCCAGCTTGCCCAGATCCACCGACGCCGCGCCGAGCTTGAGCTCGCTCATGGCCTTGAGCAGTGGGAATGTTTCGTGGACGGAGAGTTCGCTGTCGTCCGAAGAACGGTGGCGAGCAAAGCGGTGAGCTTTGAGAATCGCGATGACAGACTGGTTGATCAGGCTGCGGCCATAGATCGAGCTAACCACGTTGTTATTGCGGTAGAGCTGACCGATAAGCGGGATCATCGCTTCTGCGAGTGCTTCACGGTCGATCCATTCACCAAGACACTGGTCGGGCTTCTGAGTCACGGTAACCTTCCACATGTAGGGGCAGAAAAAAGGGGCTACATTATGCCGCCGACAAGCCCTTTCAGCAATGCGCGCTTGTCGCGCAATCGGTAACAAATTCCCGTTCAAAAAATTTACGCCTTTCTCCAGCCCAGTAAAACCGGGGCTTTCAGCGCAGTCAATTTTTCGACGACTGTTAGACGATGTCTGTAACCCTCCGTAACACCACCCGGTTTCGGCACTACATAACCATGAAAAAAGTGCTCGTTTTTATGGTTACCACTACATTTCGTCCAAACCGTGAAGATAGACGCAGTCTACAACTGACAGGCGGCACCGGAGGCCGCTACAATTACCGACTTTGTCGCAACGCCTGGAGCTCAACTTTCCGTGCCTGTTCTGCGTCTACCGCTACTCCCTGCCGAAGCAGGTAAACAGCACTGGGGCAATCTGCCCGGTGCCGCCCTCAGCCTGGCGATTGCCGAGGCTGCCAGCGCTGCCAAGCGCTTTACCCTGCTGCTGACCGCCGACAGCCAAAGCGCCGAACGGCTGGAACAGGAGCTGAGTTTCTTCGCCCCGGATTTGCCCGTACTGCATTTCCCCGACTGGGAAACCCTGCCCTACGACCTGTTCTCGCCGCACCAGGACATCATCTCCCAGCGCATCGCCAGCCTGTATCGCCTGCCGGAACTGGCCCACGGCGTGCTGGTGGTTCCGATCACCACCGCTTTGCATCGCTTGGCGCCGACCAAGTTCCTCCTCGGCAGCAGCCTGGTGCTGGACATCGGCCAGAAGCTCGACGTCGAACAGATGCGCGCGCGGCTCGAAGCCAGCGGCTATCGCTATGTCGACACGGTGTACGAGCACGGCGAGTTCACCGTACGCGGCGCGCTGATCGACCTGTTCCCGATGGGCAGCAAGCTGCCGTATCGCATCGACCTGTTCGACGACGAAATCGAAACCCTGCGTACCTTCGATCCGGAAACCCAGCGCTCGATCGACAAGGTCGAGTCGGTCAAGCTGCTGCCGGCCCGCGAGTTTCCATTGCAGAAAGACGCAGTCACCCGCTTCAAGGCGCGTTTCCGTGAGCGCTTTGACGTCGATTTTCGCCGCTGCCCGATCTTTCAAGATTTAAGCAGCGGTATCACCCCGGCCGGCATCGAGTACTACCTGCCGCTGTTCTTCGACGAAACCTCGACGCTGTTCGACTACCTGCCCCAGGACACCCAGGTGTTCTCGCTGCCGGGCATCGAGCAGGCGGCGGAAAACTTCTGGAACGACGTGCGCAATCGTTACGAAGAACGCCGCGTCGATCCTTCGCGTCCTTTATTGCCACCGGCCGAACTGTTCCTGCCGGTAGAAGATTGCTTCGCGCGTCTGAAGAATTGGCCGCGAGTCGTCGCAAGTCAGCAAGACGTTGAAAGCGGTGTCGGCCGTGAACGATTCCCGGCGCACGCGCTGCCGGATCTGGCCATCGAAGCCAAAGCCACGCAACCACTGGCGGCGCTGGCCGGTTTCCTCGAAGAATTCCCCGGTCGCGTGCTGTTCACCGCCGAATCGGCGGGTCGTCGCGAAGTCCTGCTGGAACTGTTGGAACGCCTGAAGTTGCGGCCGAAAACCGTCGACAGCTGGCCAGACTTCGTTGCCAGCAAGGATCGTCTGGCGATCACTATCGCCCCGCTCGACGAAGGTCTGCTGCTCGACGACCCGGCGCTGGCGCTGGTGGCGGAAAGTCCGCTGTTCGGCCAACGGGTCATGCAACGTCGTCGCCGCGAGAAGCGCAGCGACGTCAGCAACGATGCGGTAATCAAGAACCTCACCGAACTGCGTGAAGGCGCGCCGGTGGTGCATATCGATCACGGCGTCGGCCGCTACCTTGGCCTGACGATTCTGGAAATCGACAATCAGGCCGCCGAATTCCTCACCCTCGAATACGCCGAGAACGCCAAGCTTTACGTGCCGGTGGCCAACCTGCACCTGATCGCGCGCTACACCGGCAGCGACGATTCGCTCGCGCCGTTGCACCGCCTCGGTTCGGAAACCTGGCAGAAAGCCAAGCGCAAAGCCGCCGAGCAGGTGCGTGACGTCGCCGCCGAATTGCTCGACATTTACGCCCGTCGTGCCGCCCGTGAAGGTTACGCCTTCGCCGACCCGAAGGCCGATTACGCCACCTTCAGCGCCGGTTTCCCGTTCGAAGAAACACCCGATCAGCAAGCGACCATCGAGGCGGTACGCGAAGACATGCTCGCGCCGAAACCGATGGACCGGCTGGTCTGCGGCGACGTTGGCTTCGGCAAGACAGAAGTGGCCATGCGCGCCGCGTTCATCGCCGTGCACGGCGGTCGTCAGGTGGCGATTCTGGTGCCGACCACCCTGCTCGCCCAGCAGCACTACAACAGTTTCCGCGACCGCTTCGCCGACTGGCCGGTGACGGTCGAAGTGATGAGTCGATTCAAATCGGCCAAGGAAGTCAACGCGGCGATCGCCGATCTGGCGGAAGGCAAGATCGACATCGTCATCGGCACGCACAAACTGCTGTCCGATGATGTGAAGATCAAAAACCTCGGGCTGGTGATCATCGACGAAGAACACCGCTTTGGCGTACGCCAGAAAGAACAGCTCAAGGCCCTGCGCAGCGAGGTCGACATTCTGACCCTGACTGCGACGCCGATTCCGCGCACGCTGAACATGGCGGTGTCGGGCATGCGCGACCTGTCGATCATCGCCACGCCACCAGCGCGGCGCCTGTCGGTGCGCACCTTCGTCATGGAGCAGAACAAGAGCACGGTCAAAGAGGCCCTGCTGCGTGAACTGCTGCGTGGCGGTCAGGTTTACTATCTGCACAACGATGTGAAGACCATCGAGAAATGCGCCGCCGACCTCGCCGAACTGGTGCCGGAAGCGCGCATCGGTATCGGCCACGGGCAGATGCGCGAACGTGAACTCGAACAGGTGATGAGCGACTTCTACCACAAGCGCTTCAACGTGCTGATCGCCTCGACCATCATCGAGACCGGCATCGACGTGCCGAGCGCCAACACCATCATCATCGAGCGCGCCGACAAGTTCGGCCTGGCCCAGCTGCACCAGTTGCGAGGCCGCGTTGGCCGCAGTCACCACCAGGCTTACGCCTACCTGCTGACGCCGCCGCGCCAGCAGATCACTTCCGACGCGGAAAAGCGTCTGGAGGCGATCGCCAATACCCAGGACCTCGGCGCCGGTTTCGTGCTGGCGACCAACGACCTGGAAATCCGTGGCGCCGGCGAACTGCTGGGCGATGGTCAGAGCGGGCAGATACAGGCCGTCGGCTTCACCCTGTACATGGAAATGCTCGAGCGCGCAGTGAAGTCGATCCGCAAGGGCGAGCAGCCGAACCTCGATCAACCGCTGGGCGGCGGCCCGGAAGTCAATCTGCGGGTGCCGGCGCTGATTCCGGAAGATTACCTGCCGGATGTGCATGCGCGGCTGATTCTGTATAAACGCATCGCCTCGGCCACCGACGAGGAAGGCCTCAAGGATCTGCAGGTGGAGATGATCGACCGCTTCGGCCTGTTGCCGGAGCCGACCAAGAACCTGGTGCGGATCACCGCGCTGAAATTGCAGGCGGAAAAGCTCGGCATCAAGAAAGTCGACGGCGGGCCGCAAGGCGGGCGTATCGAGTTCGAAGCGCAGACGCCGGTTGACCCGATGACCCTGATCAAGCTGATCCAGACACAGCCCAAGCGCTACAAGTTCGAAGGCGCGACGATGTTTAAATTCCAGGTGCCGATGGAGCGCCCGGAAGAACGTTTCAATACTGTCGAGGCGCTGTTTGAGCGTCTCATCCCGAAATCCGCTTGAAGGACGTCCGATGCGCCTGTTCCGCTCTCTGACTTTGTTGCTTGCACTTGCAGCACCGACGGCGTTTGCCGATGACACGTATCAGGTCGAAATGATCCTGGTGCGCCAGAATGCCGTCCCGGCCATCGTCAGCCGCGCCGCCCCGGAAGACTGGGCCGCAGGCGCCCAGCGTCTGGGCAGCGACAGCCAGCGCACCCCGGCGCTGAATGATGTAGTGAACAAACTCACCGCCAGCGGCGAGTACACCGTGCTGATGCACAAAGCCTGGCAGCAGAGCCTCGGCGAAGCGCCGGCGAAAGTCGCAGTGAGCGAAGGTCAGGAGCAGTTCGGCCAGTTCCCGATCGAGGGCACGCTGGAAATGAAACTCGGCCGCTTCACCGACGTGACCGCCGATTTCTGGGTCAATCAGATCGACGCCAATGGCCTGGTCACTGCCAGTGAGCGCCTGCGTCAGGACCGCCACACCAAGAACGGCCAGCTCAATTACCTCGACAACGGCCACCTGGCCCTGCTGATCAAGATCACTTCCCTGACCGCGCCAGCGCCTCGCGAAGCGCCTGAAGTCGTGCCGGACTGATCGAAGTCCTTATGCCGCCGCCCCTGAGCAAACCGCTGGCCCCGTCGTGGGTCAGCCGATTCAAAGAACAGAGTCTGGAGCGCGGCCGCCGCTACGCTTTGGAGAATCGGGTGCGCATCGCTCAGGTCGGCGATGCGACCATCACCGCCAGTTGCGAAGGTTCTGGCGGCAGTGTCTACCGGCAGACCATCCATCTGCGCGAGTCAGCCAAAGCGACGCTGTTGCTGGTCGACGCCACCTGCACCTGTCCGGTGCGCAGCAACTGCAAACACTGCGCGGCGGTGCTGCTGAAAATCCAGGAAACCCTCGACTACCCCGCCGCCGCGAAAGATGCCGAGCTGCTGGAGAAGCTCCAGGCCGTGCTGGAAAACCGTAGCCCGAAAGCGCCGCCGCAAGTGCTGGTGGACAACGTGCAACCGGTGCCACGCCTATGGCTGGCGAGCGTCGAGTTCAGCGCCTTCGAGCCGCGCAACGGCAAGATGCAGCGCTACATTCAGCACCGCGCGGCGCTGTCGTTCAGCTATCTGGACGAATACGTCAGCGGGCAAAAACACAGCGATATCCTGATCCGTCAGGAAGCGCAGACCCTGCGGATAAAACGTCACCCGGACGTCGAACAGTCCTACCGCGAACAGTTACGCATCCTCGGTTTCCGCATCGCCACCCGGCAAAGCAAAGCCCTGCCGGAGAGCGCCGGCGAACTCTACGAGATGGTCAACGACAGCGCCTGGCTGACCTTCACGTTGAATGACTTGCCGAAATTGCGCAGCCAAGGCTGGGAGTTGCAGATCGATGAGGAATTCGGCTTCGACCTGACCGCCGTCGACGACTGGTACGCCACCGTCGAACAGGCGCCGGAGCGCGACTGGTTTGATCTGGAGCTGGGCATCATCGTCAACGGCGAGCGCCTGAGCCTGCTGCCGATTCTGCTGAATCTGATGCGCTCGCACACCGAGATCCTCAACCCGGAACGCCTCGCCCGGCGTCGCGATGACGAGCTGATTCTGGTCAACATTCCGCAACGCAGCAGCGAGCATGGGCCGTTGCAAGTGGCGCTGCCGCTTGGTCGCTTGAAGCCGGTATTGATGACGCTGGGCGAGTTCTATTTGCAGGAGCCGGGCGAAACCACCTTGCGTCTGAGCAAGGCTGACGCCACCCGGCTCAATTCGCTGGAAGGCCTGCCGCTGTTGTGGGAAGGCGGCGAGCAGATCCGCACCTTCGCCCAGCGCCTGCGCGACATCCATGATTTCACTGCCGAAGCGCCGCAAGGTCTGAATGCAACGCTGCGCCCGTATCAGCTTGAAGGCTTGAGCTGGATGCAATCGCTGCGGCAACTGGAAGTCGGCGGGATTCTTGCGGATGACATGGGCCTGGGCAAAACCCTACAGACCCTGGCGCATATTCTCAGCGAGAAGAACGCCGGACGCCTCGATCGTCCGTGCATGGTGGTGATGCCGACCAGCCTGATTCCGAACTGGCTCGATGAGGCGGCGCACTTCACTCCGCAGCTGAAAGTGCTCGCCCTGTATGGCGCCACGCGCAAGAAACACTTCGACAATCTGGCCGACTTCGACCTGATCCTCACCACTTACGCCCTGTTGCCCAAGGACCTTGAGCGCTTGGCCAAACAGCCGCTGCACGTTCTGGTGCTGGACGAAGCGCAATACATCAAGAACCCCAACAGCAAAGCCGCCCAGGCCGCCCGCGAGCTGAATGCACGCCAGCGCCTGTGCCTCAGCGGCACGCCGCTGGAAAACCACTTGGGCGAGCTGTGGTCGCTGTTCCACTTCCTGCTGCCGGGCTGGCTCGGCGACGTGAAAAGCTTCAATGCCGATTACCGTGTGCCGATCGAAAAGCGCGGCAGTGAAGTCAGACTGCAACACCTCAACGGTCGGATAAAACCGTTTCTGCTGCGCCGCACCAAAGAGCAGGTCGCCACGGAGCTGCCGCCGAAAACCGAGATCATCCATTGGGTCGAACTCAACGAAGCGCAGCGCGACGTGTACGAGACCATGCGCCTGGCGATGGACAAGAAGGTCCGTGACGAGATCACTCGCAAAGGCGTGGCACGCAGCCAGATCATCATTCTCGAAGCATTGCTCAAGCTGCGCCAGGTCTGCTGCGATCTGCGCCTGGTCAACGACGCCACCCTGCCCGCACGCGGCAGCACCTCGGGCAAACTCGACAGCCTGATGGAAATGCTTGAAGAATTGTTCGAGGAAGGCCGGCGGATTCTGCTGTTCTCGCAATTCACTTCGATGCTGACATTGATCGAAGAGGAATTGAAAAAACGCAAGATCGCTTACGCCCTTCTCACTGGCCAGACCCGTGACCGGCGCACACCGGTGAAGGAATTCCAGAGCGGCACGCGTCAGATCTTCCTGATCAGCCTGAAGGCTGGCGGTGTCGGTTTGAACCTCACCGAAGCCGATACGGTGATTCACTACGACCCGTGGTGGAACCCGGCAACCGAGAATCAGGCGACTGACCGCGCGTATCGTATTGGCCAGGAAAAACCGGTGTTCGTCTACAAGATGATTGCCCGGGGCACAGTGGAAGAGAAGATTCAGCACCTGCAGAAGGAAAAGTCTGACCTGGCAGCGGGCGTGCTCGATGGGCGCAAGGCCGGGGACTGGAAGTTGCAGAGCGATGATATTGAAGCGCTGTTTGCGCCGTTGCCGGACAAGATCGACAAGCGCTGAAAGCGGCGTTGCTGGTTAGATAGCTTTCGCGAGCAGGCTCGCTCCCACACGATCCAGATTCACTGAAGATCAAATTTGGGAGCGAGCCTGCTCGCGAATGGCCACACTGCAATTCAAACCCTTCAACCTCTGGAAACCGGCAACGGCGCAAACAGCGCCTCGATATCACTCTGTTCCAGTTTGAATCCGCCCGTCGTGCCACCCTCAAGCACCGCCCCGGCCAGCGCCGCTTTCTCCTGCTGCAACGCCTGGATCTTCTCTTCGACGGTGCCTTTGGCAATCAACTTGTAGACGAACACCGGATTGTTCTGGCCGATGCGATACGCCCGATCAGTCGCCTGATTCTCCACCGCCGGGTTCCACCAAGGATCGAAGTGAATCACCGTGTCCGCCGCCGTCAGGTTCAGACCAGTGCCCCCGGCCTTGAGGCTGATCAGGAACAACGGCACCTTGCCGCTCTGAAAATCCTTCACCGGCGTGCGCCGATCGGTGGTGTCGCCGGTCAGCAACGAGTAGGCAAGCCCGCGTTGCTGCAATTCCTGCTCAATCAGCGCCAGCATCGAGGTGAACTGCGAAAACAGCAGAATGCGCCTACCTTCGCCGAGCAGTTCTTCGAGCATCTCCATCAGGCTGATCAGCTTGCCGCTGCCCGAGCGCAACGCCTTCGCCGTCAGCGGCATATTGACCAGGCGCAGATCGCAGCAGACCTGGCGCAGCTTGAGCAGCGCATCGAGGATGATGATCTGACTGCGCGCCACACCGCTGCGGGCGATTTCGTCGCGGACCTTTTTGTCCATCGCCACACGCACCGTCTCATAGACGTCGCGCTGACCATCGCTGAGTTCGACCCAGTGGATGATCTCGGTTTTCAGCGGCAACTCGGTGGCGACCTGATCCTTCTTGCGCCGCAGCAAAAACGGCTTGATGCGCGCGGTCAGGTGCTGCATGCGCTGGACATTGCCGTGCTTCTCGATCGGCGTGCGGTAATCGCGGTTGAAGGATTTGCTGTCGCCGAGCCAGCCGGGCATGAGGAAATGGAACTGTGACCACAGCTCACCGAGGTGGTTTTCCAGCGGCGTACCGCTCAGACACAAGCGCTGACGGGCCTGCAAGTCACGGGCGGCCTGGGCGGCTTTGCTCAGCGGGTTCTTGATGTTCTGCGCTTCGTCGAGAATCAGCACGCTCCATGACTGCGGCTGCAAGATTTCCAGGTCCCTGGGCAGCAATGCATAAGTGGTCAGCACCAAGTCGTATTCGCCCAGATTGGCAAAGTCCTTTTGCCGCCCGGTGCCGTGCAGCGCCAGGACTTTCAACTGCGGCGTGAAGCGCTCGGCCTCGTCGAGCCAGTTGGGAATCAGGCTGGTGGGCATCACCGCCAGTGCCGGACAGTCCAGACGCCCGGCGTGTTTTTCCGTGAGCAGATGCGCCAGGGTCTGTAGGGTTTTACCCAGGCCCATGTCATCGCCCAGAATGCCGCCGACCTCCAGCTCGCGCAGGGTCTGCATCCAGTTCAAGCCTTCGAGCTGATACGGACGCAGCTGCGCGTTGAGGCCGGCCGGCGCAGCAACCTGGGCGTGGCTGGATTTCTGCAGACGCTTGGCAAAAGTGCGCAGACGTTCGCCGCCCTGCCAATCCAGCGGCACGCCATCGAGCATACTCAGACGCGCGGCGTCTGGAGCGGTCAAGCGCAGCGCATCACCCTGATGGCCGCCCAGGTACAACTCGCCCAGCGTCGCCATCAGCGGTTTGACCCGACTCAGCGGCAACGCGACTTTGGCGCCCGCCGGTTCGCCAAAACCGCTGGGCTTGAGCTCGATCAGGAGTTTTTCATCATCGCTGCGCTGCGCCAGATTGACCGGGTCGAGCAAGCGCGGCTGGGTTCGCAACAGGTGCAGAAGGATCGGCAGCAAGCTGTAACGTTCGCCGTTGACGACGATACCCAACTGCAGATCAAACCACTGATGCGTGGCCTCTTCTTCGACCTCGGCGTACCACTGTTCAACCGGTTGTACATCGAAATGGAAACCGGGACTGATCTCGATTTTCCAATCTGCGGCGCGCAGTGTGGCCAGCCCTTCGTGCATGAACCCGAGCCAGGTGGAATCATCCGGCAAGGTAAACATCTCGCCAGGACGATCCATTGCACTCTTGCGCGTGGCTTTCTTGAAGCCATGTTTTTGCAGGTTCTGGCGCAGCTTCTTTTCCAGCGCAGGCTGGCGTTGAATACGCTGGGTCTCTGTGCCGCTGAGGATCATCACCTCCGGGTTGCGATCCACCGCCGGATGACCGTTGTAGGTAAACAGCAGAGCGGCGCGGTGCTCCAGCACATATTCCCAGTGCGAACGTTCCCGACCGCTGACCAGGGTCAGTTGCGGCTGCGGCAGCACGTCATCGATGATCCGTTCGGTGAGCTTGTGCGGTGGCGCAATTTGGGTCGCCGCGCTCATGCGATGGCTGAACTGCATGGCCTGACGCGCCGGAATGTCTGGCGCCAGGGTCAAATGGCAGGCGAGCTTTTCTTCCAGCTCAGTGAACAGCGGGCCAACCTGGCGCTGCTCACGATCAAGGTAATAAAGCGGCTCCAGCGCCAGCACGGTTTCCTGCGCGGCTTCGGCACTGCTCCATTGCGCGCGGAATCCGCCGTCAGCCTGCTCAGCCCAAGAGAACTGACCCACGCGTTTCGCACCCGGTGTCAGCGCTCGCAGGTCTTCGAAGTCGAGGAACAGTCGCGAGGTGCGCAGGAGCATTTCCAGCAGTTCGGCGCCACTGCTGCCTTCCAGCGGATAGCCGCTGTAATAGGCGTGATGGGAATGCATGGCGACCAACAGCCGGGCGATGCGCAGATCCAGCTCGGACAGGTAGCCGGGCTGGCGCATGAGCATTTCCGAGAGCGAGTACATCGGTTTGGCCTCGCGTAACTCGCCGCTCTTGAGCTGGTAGACCTTGAAAATATCCAGCAGCCACTTGCCGTTCGCAGACGTCGGTTTGAGCTTGTAAAACAGACGCGTACCTGCGGTTTGCGCACTTTCTTCAGCGGGCTTGGGCGGCACGGGAATTGTCGAAAGCCAATGCTCCAGCGCTCGTCCCAACGGGGTCTGCGCGTCACTTCCAGACGCATCCTCGCCAGTGCCCAGCAGGTGATAGAGCACCGCTGCGCTGTGCTTGCAGTCGATTGCAACAGGACAGCTGCACAGGCAACGCAGGTTTATCGATCCCAGCCGATCTTCGGACAGGTAAATGCTTTGCGCATACGTCTGGGGTTGAGAACCGACGCAGAACGCCTCTATCTTCTTGTCATCGATCTCGAGGATCTCGACCCGGTCATCGGCGGCATAAGCCCGGGCCTTGGCCAACGCCTTGCTACTGAATGCGTGGGTCCATGTCAGCCCTTTGAGCCGCTCGATGAAAATGCTCATGGACAGTCCTTAGCTGGCCAGCACCCGGGCCAACGTTGATTTCACCTTGCCCATACCGTCGTG
This sequence comes from Pseudomonas sp. AC083, assembly GCF_979253165.1. Classification (NCBI taxonomy): domain Bacteria; kingdom Pseudomonadati; phylum Pseudomonadota; class Gammaproteobacteria; order Pseudomonadales; family Pseudomonadaceae; genus Pseudomonas; species Pseudomonas sp. AC083. The sequence continues at coordinate 31,644 of NZ_CEEDDH010000002.1, read as the reverse complement.
CAGGGCCTGCTCGATTTCAGCCATGGTGATGACTTCGGTGGTCTTGCCGGCTGCAGGATTCACCACCAGCGCCAGACAGGCGTAATCCAGATCCAGCTCACGGGCCAACGCCGCTTCCGGCATGCCGGTCATGCCGACGATGTCGCAGCCGTCACGTTCCAGTCGCACGATCTCGGCGACCGTTTCCAGACGCGGACCCTGGGTGCAGGCGTACACGCCTTGATCGCTGAATTCGCAGCCTTCGGCGGCGACTGCTGCAATCAATTGCTGACGCAACGGCTCGCTGTAGGGAAAGCTGAAATCGATGTGGGTGACGTGTTCCAGATCATCGGCGAAATAGGTGTGTTCGCGCCCGCTGGTGTAGTCGACGATCTGGTGCGGCACACAGAAATGCCCGGTGCCCATGGCCGGATGAATACCGCCCACCGCGTTAACGGCGATGATCGCTTCGGCACCGGCCTGCTTCAGCGCCCAGAGGTTGGCGCGGTAGTTGACCTTGTGCGGCGGGAAACGATGCGGGTGACCGTGACGGGCGAGGAACAGCACTTCCTTGCCGGCGTATTCACCAATCTGCACCTCGGCCGAAGGCGCGCCGTACGGGGTGTCGACTGCCAGCGACTGGCGAATGCTCAGGCCTTCGAGCTGAGTCAGGCCAGTGCCACCGATGATTGCGTAAACGGTCATAACGAAAAATCCTTAATCGATCAGTTGAGCGTCTTTGAGCGCGCCGAGGGCGGTGAGCCAACGCGGGTCCTGACGATAATCGGTGCTGGCGAAGGCCTGCCCGCGCATCTTCGCGATGCGCGCGGAAGGCTTGACCTTCATGCGCTGGGCGGCACTCAACGCCAGCTCGGCTGCCGCGCGGTCGTTGCACACCAGACCCATGTCGCAACCGGCACTCAGCGCGGCTTCGATGCGGTTGGCAGCGTCGCCGACCACGTGGGCGCCGGCCATCGACAGATCATCGCTGAAGATCACGCCGTCGAACTGCAACTCGCCACGCAGGATCTCCTGCAGCCAGCGTCGGGAGAAACCGGCGGGCTGCGAGTCGACTTGCGGATAGATGACGTGGGCCGGCATGACGGCGGCCAGCTGCTTGCTCAAACGGGCGAAGGGCACCAGATCATTGGCGCGGATTTCGTCGAGATTGCGCTCGTCGTTCGGAATCGCCACGTGGGAGTCTGCTTCGGCCCAGCCGTGGCCCGGGAAATGTTTGCCGGTGGCAGCCATGCCGGCGCTGTTCATGCCGCGAATGAATGCACCGGCGAGCAAGGCTGCGCGCTCGGGATCGCCTTCGAAGGAACGGGTGCCCACCACGGCGCTGCGCTGATAGTCCAGATCCAGCACCGGGGCGAAACTCAGATCGAGCCCGACCGCCAGCACTTCGGTGGCCATGATCCAGCCGCATTGCTCGGCGAGATACTCTGCATTCGGGTTATCGGCGATGGCGCGCATCGCTGGCAGACGGACGAAACCCTGACGCAAGCGCTGCACACGCCCGCCCTCTTGATCCACCGCCAGCAGCAGATCCGGACGAATCGCGCGGATCGCGGCGCTCAGTTCGCGCACCTGGCGTGGATGCTCGATATTGCGGGCGAAAATGATCAGGCCGCCCACTTCGGGCTGACGCAACAATTGGCGATCTTCGGCCGTCAGCCAGGTACCGGCGACGTCCACCATCAACGAGCCTTGCAGGCCAGCAGTCATAGAGATTCCTTGAAAACGAAAAACCCGATCTGCTTGCATTCGCTACCGTGGGCAACGCCCGGACGGTTAGCAGAATTCATGCAGATCGGGTTCAGTACGAGAGTCGGCATGGCCGGCTAGCTTAGCGGATACCAGCTGCCGCGCCCACCCGTGCGCGGTCAAACCTTGGCGGCGACCGGCATGGATTTGCTGCGCGGACGCAATTGCGCGCTGGCCATGGCTGTATCGGTGACGCCGGTTTCGGCGCGCATGCCCGCAGCGAGGAACGGCACCATCAGGCGCATCACTTGTTCGATGGAAGTATTGACGCCGAAATCGGTCTCGGCAATCGCGCGCAAGGCCTTGATCCCGGACATGCTGAACGCAGCGGCGCCAAGCATGAAGTGCACGCGCCAGAACAGTTCGATCGGCGGAATGCGTGGCGCCGCTTCATTGACCAGCAGCATGTAGCGGCGAAACACCTTGCCGTACATGTCTTCCAGATAACGCCGCAAGTGGCCCTGGCTCTGGCTGAACGCGAGGCCGAGCAAACGCATGAAGATCGACAGATCGTTACCGCTGCGGGGCTGCACGACGAGCGCCTGCTCGACGAGAATTTCCAGCAACTCCTCGAGGGTCGGCTTGTTCTCAGGCTTGGCCTGACGGCGCTCCAGCTCTTTATCGAGGCTCACGCAGAACGGACCGAGAAAGCGCGAGAATACCGCCTGGATCAGCGCCTTTTTCGAGCCGAAGTGATAATTCACCGCAGCCAGATTGACGCCAGCCTTGCTGGTGATCAAACGCAATGAGGTTTCAGCGAATCCTTTCTCCGCGAACAACTGCTCGGCAGCATCAAGAATGCGTTCAACGGTTTCCGACTGGGCCATGGCTACTCCGCCTGACAAACACTTGTTTGAAACATACGTTTCAGCCTGTGCCTTGTCAAGCCTGCCGGTTCGTTTTGGGAATGGTCGGTCAGCTATTTAACCACACAAGGCGCCAGCATTAATAAGTGCCCTGCGCGACCGCTCGGCGGGCGGCAAAAAAACGCCCATTGCCAAGACCGCTTCACTGTATATAATCCCAGTCACTGTATAAAAAGACAGAGCGATCAATATGCTAAAGCTGACGCCACGCCAAGCCGAGATTCTGGCCTTTATCAAACGTTGCCTCGAAGACAACGGCTATCCGCCCACCCGTGCGGAAATCGCTCAGGAACTGGGTTTCAAATCGCCAAATGCGGCGGAAGAACATCTCAAGGCCCTGGCCCGAAAGGGCGCGATCGAGATGACCCCGGGCGCTTCCCGCGGCATCCGTATTCCCGGCTTCGAAGCGAAGGCCGACGACTCCACCCTGCCGATCATTGGCCGAGTGGCTGCCGGCGCGCCGATCCTCGCCCAGCAGCACATCGAAGAATCCTGCAACATCAATCCGACCTTTTTCCATCCTCGCGCCGACTACCTTTTGCGTGTGCACGGCATGAGCATGAAGGACATCGGCATCTTCGACGGCGACTTGCTGGCAGTTCACACTACTCGCGAAGCGCGTAACGGCCAGGTTGTGGTTGCCCGTATCGGCGACGAAGTGACGGTCAAACGCTTCAAGCGTGAAGGCAGCAAAGTCTGGCTGATCGCTGAAAACCCCGAGTTCGCCCCTATCGAAGTCGACCTGAAAGATCAGGAACTGGTGATCGAAGGCTTGAGTGTCGGCGTCATTCGCCGCTAAAGGAGGCTCCATGCAGTTCCCACACACACCTCAGCAAACACAACTGCCTTTGTTTGAAGCGTTTCTGGCGCAGCCGATAGCGCCGATCCTCAAAGACGTGGTCGAGCGTGACTGGAATGCCAAACCTGACGCCTTCAGTGAGCTATCACTGCGCGGTGCGGCCGGGAACTGCCTGAACCTGCTCGCCCCGATCCTGCGTGAGCTCAGCGAGGATCAGGATGCTCGCTGGCTGACGCTGATCGCCCCACCCGCCAGCCTGACGCAAACCTGGCTGCGCGATGCCGGCCTGAATCGCGAACGCATTCTACTGCTGCAACCGCGCGGCACTCAAAGTGCTCAGCAACTGGCGTGCGAAGCGTTGCGACTGGGTCGCAGCCACACCGTAGTGACATGGCTAAACCCGTTGAATGCCAATTCGCGGCAACAACTGATCAGCGCCGCGCGTACGGGCGAAGCGCAGAGCCTGAACATTCGTTTGGGTTGATTGATGATAATGCGCGCTGTGTGAAGCGCAGGGCTTCTCCAGGGACAGAGAAGCCGATCTGAAGCGCAAGCGACCGAGCAAAGGCCAAAGCGTGAATCAATGAAGAACCCGCGGCCCCTCTTCCTTATCAAACTCGCCTTCCACCATACGACCTGCCATCTGCACGCCGACGCTCAACATCGCTTTGGCGATTTCAACGTGCTGGCCCTGCAGGAACGCTTTGGCATCCTCGGAGAAATCCAGCGTCACCAGAGAACCTTCGTCCTCAGCCCTGCGCAGTTCGATTCGGCCGTCTGGTAACTCGACAATTTCTAGAAAGGACGTTGGCATATAGGTCTGTTCTCCACGAAAGGCAGCGATTATATAGACATCATTCGAGCTTCGCTCAGGATCTTGACCAGCAGCATGTTTCAGATTGCCACTGCGCCAAACTACCTCAGCACTCGTTCAAGCCTTCCCGGAAACGCAGGGCAAGGCCCTTGAGGTTCTGCCGCCAGCTCTCCAGCTCATCTCGACTGAGCTCTTGTAACGCCTCTTCTTCATCAAGATTAATCGCTTGGATCAGCGGCTGCGTCACGTCGCCTTTCGGCTTGCGTGGCGCCCTCGGTGGCTGAAACAGTGCTGCGTGCGCCGCCAGCAGTTTCGCCAGCCAGGTTTCCGGATTACCGGCCAGCTCGACCATTTCCGCCAGCTCCGGGATCGCTATCGATTCCAGCACTTCGCGCCTCAGCAACTCCTCTGCCCTCGGCGAATTGGCCTGCGGCAGACGATAAAAGCCAGCGATCTCATGACACAAGCCCAGCAGCGCGCCGTATAGGTGGAACAACGCCGACTCACGCCCGGCCTGGATCAGCGCCAGAGAATTCATCGCCCGCCCTTCTTCAGCACGAGCCAGAGCTTCGAGTGACAGCCCAGCGAAATAGATCTTCTGGTTGGTGCGGGTATAGAGTTCGTGGGCCATGACGGCAGCCTCCACAACGAAATAATTGCTTCACACGGGTCGGACAGTGTCGTGGATCAGCCGATGCCACCGCAAGCACAAAACAAAAAGGCCGCATGAAACCCTCAAGGTTTCATGCGGCCTTTTCGCTGTTCAGACTAGCGCTTACTCAGCCTTGGCCTTTGCGCTGCGCTTGTCTTCAACAGTCCACTTGCCACCGTCGTAATACGCCTTCCAGCCTGTCGGTTTGCCATCGACTTCGGTCTGTACGTATTGCTCCTTGGTCTTGCGGCTGTAGCGGATGACCGCTGGCAGACCGTCAGGATCCTTTTGCGGAGCCTCGCACAGGAAGTGGTACTTCGGATCAATCTCGTCCTTGTGCGGCAGAATCTCGATCACCAGCGGAGCGCGAGTCTCGCGGTTTTTCGGGAACTGACTGGCGGCCAGGAACAGACCGGAGGCACCGTCGCGCAGGATATAGGTGTCGTTGACCTTTTCGCATTTCAGCTCAGGCATCTTCACCGGATCCATCTTCGGCGGCGCCGCATCACCGCTCTTCAGCAGCTTGCGGGTGTTCTTGCACTCCGGGTTCGTACATCCGAAGAACTTGCCGAAACGGCCGGTCTTGAGCTGCATTTCACTGCCGCACTTATCGCATTCCAGACTCGGACCTTCATAGCCCTTGATGCGATAGCTGCCCTCTTCGATTTCGTAACCGGCGCAATCCGGGTTGTTACCGCAGATGTGCAGCTTGCGCTTTTCGTCCAGCAGATAGGCGTCCATCGCCGTGCTGCAGATCGGGCAGCGATGCTTGCCACGCAGTACCAGCGATTCCGATTCGCCCTCGTCGTCCGCTGCGATTTCATCGCCCGGCACCAGGTTGACGGTGGCCTTGCAGCGCTCTTTCGGCGGCAGGCTGTAGCCCGAGCAGCCGAGGAACACGCCAGTCGATGCGGTACGAATCTGCATCGGACGACCGCAGGTGGTGCACGGAATGTCAGTCATGACCGGCTGGTTGGCGCGCATGCCGCTGTCCGGGTTTTCCGCTACTTCGAGCTTCTTCTTGAAGTCGCCGTAGAACTCGTCCAGCACATTTTTCCAGTCGCGCTCGCCCTGCGCCACGTCATCGAGGTTCTCTTCCATGCCGGCGGTGAAGCCGTAGTCCATGAGATTGGAGAAGCTCTCGGACAGACGCTCGGTGACGATGTCGCCCATCTTTTCCGAGTAGAAACGACGGTTGTGCAGGGTCACATAACCGCGATCCTGAATGGTCGAAATGATCGCAGCGTAGGTCGAAGGACGACCGATGCCGCGCTTTTCCATTTCCTTGACCAGACTGGCCTCGGAGTAACGCGCCGGTGGCTTGGTGAAATGCTGCGACGGATCGAGCTTGATCAGCTTCATCACATCGCCCTGGGCCATGTCCGGCAGCACGTCATCATCGCCAGGCTTGGCAATCTGCGGCATCACGCGGGTGTAACCGTCGAACTTGAGGATACGGCCCTTGGCGCGCAGTTCGAAGTCGCCAGCGCCGACGCTGACGGTGGTCGACAGGTACTGCGCCGGCAGCATCTGGCAGGCGAGGAACTGGCGCCAGATCAGCTCGTACAGACGCTCGGCGTCACGCTCCATACCCGCCAGCTTGCTTGGCGTGGTGTTGGCGTCGGACGGACGAATCGCTTCGTGAGCCTCTTGCGCGCCTTCCTTGCTGCTGTAGACGTTCGGCGTTTCCGGCAGGTACTTCTTGCCGAATTCGTCCTCGATGTAAGTGCGCGCCATCGCCACGGCGTCGGCCGAGAGATTGGTCGAGTCGGTACGCATGTAAGTGATGTAGCCGGCTTCGTACAGACGCTGGGCCATCATCATGGTTTTCTTCACGCCGAAACCAAGGCGATTGCTTGCGGCCTGCTGCAAGGTCGACGTGATGAACGGCGCCGATGGCTTGCTGCTGGTCGGTTTGTCTTCGCGCTTGACGATGCTGTAGCTGGAGGACTTTAGCTTCTCCAGCGCAGCCATGGCCTGGGCTTCGTTCAGCGGCTTGAAGGCTTCGCCTTTTTCGCGAGCCACTTCGAAACGCACGGTCGAGCCTTTGGCAGTGCCGAGATCGGCATGCACTTCCCAGTATTCTTCGGGATTGAACGCACGGATTTCGCGCTCACGCTCGACCACCAGTTTTACCGCAACCGATTGCACGCGACCGGCGGACAGACCACGGGCGATCTTGGCCCACAGCAGCGGCGAGACCATGTAGCCGACGACGCGGTCGAGGAAGCGACGCGCCTGCTGGGCGTTGACACGATCAATGTCCAGCTCGCCCGGCTCGGAGAAGGCTTCCTGGATCGCCTTCTTGGTGATTTCGTTGAACACCACGCGCTTGTAACGGCTGTCGTCACCACCGATGGCTTCGCGCAGGTGCCAGGCAATGGCTTCCCCCTCGCGATCCAAGTCGGTTGCGAGATAGATGGTGTCAGCATCCTTGGCGAGCCGGCGCAGCTCTTCGATGACCTTTTCTTTGCCCGGAAGGATCTCGTACTGGGCTTTCCAGCCGTGCTCGGGATCAACGCCCATGCGCGAGACCAGCTGCTTGCGCGCTTTCTCTTTCGGCGAGAGCACCGGACCTTCGCCCGCAGCCGCCTTGCCGCGCTTGGCGGCTGGCTCTTTGCTGGCGCTAGCCGAACCGCTGGTGGGCAGGTCTCGGATATGGCCGATACTCGACTTCACCACGTATTGGTTACCCAGATACTTGTTGATGGTCTTGGCCTTAGCCGGGGATTCCACAATGACCAGCGATTTGCCCATGGATCAGAAAATTCCTGAATTCTAGAAGTGAAAGGCGGTTGGCGCCTGACGCGGCACCGCTATATATAGTTGATACAAGGTGAGGTCAAGCGCAGGGTTGTCTGCGCAGTCGCCTCAAACCTTGTCAAAAAGGCTCGGTTCGGCTTGCACCAAAGCAAAGCGCGGCACCTGCTCGCCGTCAACCTCGACCGACTCGACGAACATGCTCAACGGGCGCACCCAAAAGCCGTAATCGCCATACAGGGCTTGATAAAAGACCACTTCTTCTTCGGTTTCGGAATGCCGCGCAACACTGAATACACGGTATTGCGGACCTTTGTAATGTTGGTAGAGCCCAGGTTGTATCGGCATGCTTCGGCCCTCACTGAAATCTTTTCAAAAATAAATAAAAAACCCAAAAACAAAAACCGGGGCACTGGGCCCCGGCTTCCATCGACGAGACGCTTAAACGCGTTCGAAGACGGTGGAGATGCCTTGGCCGAGACCAATGCACATAGTGGCCACCCCGAAGGTGCCGCTATTCTGCTTCATCACGTTCAACAGGGTGCCGGAAATACGTGCACCGGAGCAACCGAACGGGTGACCCAGGGCGATCGCGCCGCCGTGCAGGTTAACCTTCTCGTTCATCTTGTCGAGCACTTTCAGATCTTTCAGCACTGGCAAGGCCTGTGCGGCGAAAGCTTCGTTGAGCTCGAAGAAGTCGATATCGTTGATGCCAAGGCCCGCACGCTTCAGGGCTTTTTGTGTCGCCGGCACTGGACCATAGCCCATGATTGCCGGGTCCACACCGGCCACTGCCATCGAACGGATTACCGCCATTGGTTGGATGCCCAGGTCCTGGGCACGCTGCGCCGACATCACGATCATGCACGAAGCACCATCGGTGATCTGCGACGAAGTACCGGCAGTCACGGTGCCGCCTTTCGGATTGAATGCCGGCTTGAGCGCCGCCAGACTTTCCAGGGTGGTTTCCGGACGAATGGTTTCGTCGTAGTCGTACAGTTTCAGGAAACCGTTCTCGTCGTAACCCTGCATCGGGATGATTTCGTCCTTGAACTTGCCTTCCACGGTTGCCTTGTGGGCCAACTGGTGGGAACGCACGCCAAAGGCATCCTGCTGCTCACGGGTGATGCCGTGCATCTTGCCGAGCATTTCAGCGGTCAGGCCCATCATGCCCGAGGCTTTCGCCGCGTACAGCGACATGTGCGGGTTCGGATCGACACCGTGCATCATGCTCACGTGGCCCATGTGCTCGACGCCGCCGACCACGAACACGTCACCGTTGCCGGTCATGATCGCTTGCGCAGCGGTGTGCAACGCGCTCATCGACGAACCGCACAGGCGGCTGACGGTCTGGCCAGCAGAAGTGTGCGGGATCTGGGTCATCAGCGACGCCATGCGCGCGATGTTCCAGCCCTGTTCCAGGGTCTGGTTGACGCAGCCCCAGATCACGTCCTCGACTTCCGCCGGGTCGACCTTGCTGTTGCGTTCCAGCAGTTTGCTGATCAGGTGCGCCGACATGTCTTCGGCGCGGGTGTTGCGGTGCATGCCGCCCTTGGAGCGGCCCATCGGAGTACGACCGAAGTCGACAATCACGACGTCTCTAGGATTCAAGCTCATAAGTTCACTCTCACTCTAATTGGGGGCGCTTAACCGAAGAAGCTCTGACCGTTCTTGGCCATTTCGCGCAGCTTCGCGGTCGGGTGGTACAGCGCGCCCAAATCAGCGTATTGGTCAGCCAGGGCAACGAACTCGGCAACACCGATCGAATCGATGTAGCGCAGCGCACCGCCACGGAATGGAGGGAAACCGATACCGTAAACCAGACCCATGTCGGCTTCGGCGGCGGTTTCAACGATGCCGTCTTCCAGGCAACGCACGGTTTCCAGGCACAGCGGGATCATCATCCAGTTGATGATGTCTTCGTCAGTGACTTCGCGCTGCTCGTAAACGATCGGCTTGAGCACTTCGAGTACCGACGGATCGGCGACTTTCTTCTGCTTGCCTTTCTTGTCGGCCTCGTAGGCGTAGAAGCCCTTGCCGTTCTTCTGGCCGAGGCGTTTGGCTTCGTACAGCACGTCGATGGCCGAACGACGGTCATCCTTCATGCGATCCGGGAAACCTTCAGCCATGACGTCGCGACCGTGGTGACCGGTGTCAATGCCGACCACGTCCATCAGGTACGCAGGACCCATCGGCCAGCCGAATTTTTCCATGACTTTGTCGATGCGGACGAAGTCGACACCGGCGCTGACCAGCTTGGCGAAACCGCCGAAATACGGGAACAGCACGCGGTTCACCAGGAAGCCCGGGCAGTCATTGACGACGATCGGGTTCTTGCCCATTTTCTTCGCGTAGGCAACGGTAGTGGCGATCGCCAGTTCGCTGGACTTCTCGCCACGGATCACTTCCACCAGCGGCATCATGTGCACCGGGTTGAAGAAGTGCATGCCGACAAAGTTTTCCGGACGCTTGAGGGCCTTGGCCAGCAGGCTGATGGAAATGGTCGAGGTGTTGGACGCGAGGATGGTGTCCTCTTTGACCTTGTCTTCGACTTCAGCCAGCACCGCTTGCTTGACCTTCGGATTCTCGACCACAGCTTCGACGACCAGATCGACGTGACCGAAGTCGCCGTACGACAGCGTCGGACGAATGCCGTTGAGCACTTCAGCCATCTTCGCAGCGGTCATGCGACCCTTGTCAACGCGGCCGACCAGCAGCTTGGCGGCTTCGGCCAGACCCTGCTCGATACCGTGCTCGTTGATGTCCTTCATCAGGATCGGCGTGCCTTTGGAGGCCGACTGATAGGCGATGCCGCCACCCATGATGCCAGCGCCGAGTACGGCAGCCTGCTTCACGTCCTTGGCGATTTCGTCGTAGGCCTTGGCCTTTTTCTTCAGTTCCTGATCGTTCAGAAACAGGCCGATCAGGCTCTGCGCAGCAGAGGTCTTGGCCAGTTTGACGAAGCCTGCAGCTTCCACTTCCAGTGCTTTGTCGCGACCGAAGTTCGCGGCTTTCTGGATGGTCTTGATCGCTTCAACCGGCGCCGGGTAGTTCGGGCCGGCCTGGCCAGCCACGAAACCTTTGGCGGTTTCGAAAGCCATCATTTGCTCAATGGCGTTCAACTTGAGTTTTTCAAGTTTCGGCTGACGCTTGGCCTTGTAATCGAACTCGCCGGAGATGGCGCGCTTGATCAGCTCAAGGGCAGCTTCCTGCAATTTTTCAGGGGCGACTACGGCGTCGACGGCGCTGACTTTCAGCGCGTCTTCCGGGCGGTTTTCCTTGCCGGCGGCAATCCACTCGATAGCGTTGTCGACACCGATCAGGCGTGGCAGACGCACGGTGCCGCCGAAGCCTGGGTAGATGCCCAGTTTGACTTCCGGCAGACCAATCTTGGCCTTGGTGGACATGACGCGATAGTCAGCCGCCAGGCACATTTCCAGACCGCCACCGAGGGCGATGCCGTTGATGGCCGCGACGGTTGGCACGTTGAGGTCTTCGAAATCGCTGAAGATCTTGTTGGCTTCGAGATTGCCAGCAACCAGCTCGGCATCCGGCAGCTTGAAGTTGTCGACAAATTCGGTGATGTCGGCGCCGACGATGAACACGTCCTTGCCGCTGCTGACGATCACGCCCTTGATCGAAGCATCTGCCTTGATGGTGTCTACGGCCTGACGCAGTTCGTTCAGGGTTAGACGGTTGAACTTGTTGACGGACTCACCCTTGAGGTCGAATTTCAATTCGACGATGCCACTTTCAAGAGCTTTAACCGTGATGGCTTTACCTTCGTAAATCATCAACTGATCTCCACGATATGGAAGCTGAACAGTACACGTCGGACGCAGGCTTATGGCTCAGAAGGACGCTTTGCTCGTCGATACTGACACCGTCCGCCTGGCACACCCGCCAACGCGATAGTCGGGATTCTGTAGGAGCAGTCTGTAAGACAAACGCTCAATTCATACGCCCGTTTGATTCGGGTACGTCACCTTCACGGAATTTCTGACAATTGTCAATCGCCCTAAATTCGGGCTGAAATGCGACTTTGCAGTCATTTCTGCACCATGATGAGCAGCAACACCCGTCTCGATGTTGAGCCATTCATAGAATCAATTGTTAGAAAAGTCGCCCTAATTTCTCCCGAGCCCTGTTCATAAGGCTACGCTGGGTGGACTGCGAGGAAATTTGCCGGGGCGATCAAAGCGCCTGCCGCAAAAAAAGATTACCGGCCTGCCTGGCCAACCCGCCCGACGAATCATGTCGGGCTTTTTATTGCGCGTCTGCCGGACGTTTCACACCGTTGCAGTGAGAAAAGTCCGCGCATCACGCCAGTGCTTTCAGGGTCGCGTCGATATCCTGCAGAACTGTCGCCTCGCCCTTCTCGCCCCAGTACAAGGCGATCATCTGCTTGTCCGCTTCGATCTTGAAAACATTGCCCGGCAATTTTTCGAAATAATCGAGCAGGGTCCGGTCATCGCAGACTTCTTGCCATTGATTGACCCACACGCCCGGGGTTTTCTGCCAATAGGTCCAGCACGCCGGTTGTCTGCCACGCCGCGGTCGGTGGTACTGGGCGCAGGGATTCGGCGGCTCCGGCAGCAGCCAGTGCGGCCACTCCTGCGGCGCCAGCTGCATCGCCAGGCCGATGCGTCGCGCCTCCATGCGCAAGGCCATGCGCCCGCTCTGCGTGCGCGATGGGCGCAACCATGCCAGTGGACTTAAAACTACCAGCAGGATTGACACCACCAGCCAGACCGTCATATCTGTACTCCCGATTTTTGATGAGCCCATTGTGTCACTTGCGAACCAATGCGCTTGAAACCAGCCATACTTACCAATATCGAACCCTCAGGAGGAGCACCTCATGCCCTACCACCACATACTGGTCGCCGTAGATCTGACCGAAGAGTGCGACCCTGTGATCCACCGCGCCCGCGAGCTGTCAGTGAGCAACGCTGCCAAGTTGTCGCTGGTGCATATCGTTGAACCTATGGCCATGGCCTTCGGTGGCGACGTGCCGATGGACCTGTCACAACTGCAACAACAGCAGTTTGATCAGGCCAAGGAGCGTCTTGAAAAACTCAAATCGAAATACCCCGAGCTCGAAGGCGCCAATTGCCATCTGACCTACGGCCAGCCACGCCAGGAAATCCATCATTTCGCCAAGGAACAAGCGTGCGATCTGATCGTGGTCGGCAGTCACGGCCGTCATGGCCTGGCACTGCTGCTCGGCTCGACCGCGAATGATGTGCTGCACGGTGCGCCATGCGATGTACTGGCGGTGCACCTGGTCAAACGCTGATCTGTCTTGCTCTTTGTGGGAGCGAGCCTGCTCGCGAATACGTCGGCACATTCAATATGAGTACTGCCTGACACACCGCTTTCGCGAGCAGGCTCGCTACCGCAGGTGATTTGTTTCAGCCTGTAGATCGCGTTACATATGAAAAGCCCGGCGCTCATCACTGAGCGCCGGGCTTTTTCACATCAGCAGCAATCAGGCATCCAGCTCGGCCCAACGCTCCACCAACGCATCCAGCTCGGCCTGCAATTGCTCCAGCGAAGCAATCACTTTGGCCGTTTCCGCCGGCGGACGCTGGTAGAAACCGGCTTCAGCCATTTCCGCCTCAACCGCGGCGATCTGCTGCTCCTTGGCGTCGATGTCGCCCGGCAAGGCTTCCAGTTCACGCTGCAGCTTGTAGCTCAGTTTCTTCTTGGCAACCGGAGCGGCAGCGGCAGGCGCAGCCACCGCAGCAGGCTCAGCGGTGACCACCGCCGAGTTCAGGTCAGCCTTGCCCGACTTGCTTTCAGTCACGCCCAACAGACGCGGCGAGCCGCCCTGACGGATCCAGTCCTGATAGCCACCGACGTATTCACGAACCTTGCCTTCGCCTTCGAAGACCAGGGTGCTGGTCACCACGTTGTCGAGGAATGCCCGGTCGTGGCTGACCATCAGCACGGTGCCGTTGAAAGTCAGCAGCACTTCTTCGAGCAGCTCGAGGGTTTCCACATCGAGGTCGTTGGTCGGTTCGTCGAGTACCAGCAGGTTCGCCGGTTTACTGAACAGCTTCGCCAGCAACAGACGCGCACGCTCGCCACCGGACAACGCCTTGACCGGCGTGCGTGCACGCTGCGGGCTGAACAGGAAGTCGCCGAGATAGCTCAGCACATGGCGGCTCTGCCCGTCGATGTCGATAAAGTCGCGACCTTCGGCGACGTTGTCGATCACGGTTTTTTCCAGATCCAACTGATGGCGCAACTGGTCGAAGTACGCCACGTCGATCCGCGTGCCCTCTTCCACCTTACCGCTGGTCGGTTGCAGACCGCTGAGCATCAGTTTCAACAGGGTGGTCTTGCCGGTACCGTTGGCGCCGAGCAGACCGATACGGTCGCCGCGCTGCAGGACCATGGAGAAATCCTTGATCAGGAACGGCCCGCCCGGATGCGCGAAGCTGACATTCTCGAGGACCATTACCTGCTTGCCGGACTTGTCGGCGGTTTCCAGCTGGATGTTGGCCTTGCCGGTACGCTCGCGACGCTCACTGCGCTCAACGCGCAGGGCTTTCAGCGCGCGCACGCGACCTTCGTTACGAGTGCGGCGGGCCTTGATGCCCTGACGGATCCACACCTCTTCCTGAGCCAGACGCTTGTCGAACAGCGCGTTGGCAGTTTCTTCAGCGGCCAGCGCAGCCTCTTTGTGCACGAGGAAACTGGCGTAGTCGCCGTTCCAGTCGATCAGGCCGCCGCGATCAAGTTCGAGGATGCGCGTGGCGAGGTTTTGCAGGAAGGAACGGTCGTGCGTGATGAACAGCACGGCGCCCTGGAAGTCTTTCAGCGCCTCTTCGAGCCAGGCAATCGCACCGATGTCCAGGTGGTTGGTCGGTTCGTCGAGCAGCAGCAGATCGGGCTCGGACACCAGCGCCTGAGCCAGCAGCACGCGACGACGCCAGCCGCCGGAGAGTTCGGCGAGAGTCTTGTCGGCCGGCAGTTGCAGGCGGCTGAGGGTGCTGTCGACCAGCGTCTGCAAGCGCCAGCCGTCACGGGCTTCAAGGTCGTGCTGAACGTGCATCAGCTTGTCCAGATCGGCGTCGGTGACGATGTTCTGGCTCAGGTGATGGTATTCGGCGAGCAGGGCGCCAACACCATCGAGGCCTTCAGCCACCACGTCGAATACCGTCCGGTCGTCGGCCACTGGCAATTCTTGCGGCAATTCGCCGATTTTCAGACCGGGGGCACGCCACACCGAGCCGTCATCGGGCTTCTGGTCGCCCTTGACCAGTTTCATCATGCTGGACTTGCCAGTGCCGTTGCGGCCGATGATGCACACCCGCTCACCACGGGCGATCTGCCAGGACACCTTGTCCAACAACGGCATAGCGCCGAACGCAAGGGACACATCGCTGAATTTGAGCAGGGTCATGAGCTTCTCCAAAAACCGGGCGCGCATTCTACCTGACTTGAGGCTTCAGCAGGCCGGCAATTTGTCTGTCGAAGCACTCTGCACAACATTTGTTGCGAACTTGTGCAGCGAGGCTCGCAAAGCTTTCGCCGCTTGCTGGCAAAAGGCTAAGCTATAGGCAATTCAGTGCGGATTCCGATCGGCACTTGTCATGATTTCTCTGCCCGGATGTCTCATGCGCAGTCGCCTTTTCAGCGTTTTGTCCTGCTTGTTTCTTACCGCCGCTGCCGCTCAATCCGTCCAGGCGGTGGACTTGTCCACCCAACGCCAGTATTACGATGAAGCCAAGCGCGCCTTGGCCAAGGGTGATACCGGCCCGTATTTCCGTTACAGCCAGGCGCTGGCCGATTATCCGCTGGAACCGTATCTGGCTTACGACGAACTGACCGCGCGTCTGAAGACGGCGAGCAACGCCGAGATCGAGAAATTCCTCGCCGAACACGGTGATTTGCCGCAGGCCAATTGGATGAAACTGCGCTGGTTGCGCTGGCTCGCCGACCGTGGCGACTGGGCGACCTTCGTCAAGTATTACGATCCGAAGCTGAATTTCACCGAACTGGACTGCCTCAACGCGCAGTACCAGATCAGCCACGACAAGAAAGCCGAAGGGTATGCCAGTGCGGAAAAACTCTGGCTGACCGGCAAATCGCAACCGGCTGCGTGTGACGCGTTGTTCGGAATCTGGGCCGCCGATGGCCAGCTCACCGAGCAGAAACGCTGGGAGCGCACCAAACTTGCCGCGCAGGCACGCAACTATCCGCTGGCCAACAGCCTGATCAACGGCCTGACCACCCTCGCTCCGCGCGGTCGCTTGCTGGTCGACGTGGCGCAGAAACCCGAACTGCTCAACCAGCCGTCGCGCTTCACCCCGGCCGACGAGCCGATGTCAGACGTCGTCAGCCTCGGCCTGCGCCGCCTCGCTCGGCAGGATCCGGACAAGGCCATGGCTTTGCTCGACGGTTACGCCAGCAGCATGCATTTCTCTCGTGATGAAAAAGTCGCGATTGCTCGCGAGATCGGCCTGACCCTTGCGCGCCGCTTCGACAGCCGCGCGCTGGACGTCATGACCAAATACGATCCGGAGCTGCGCGACAACACCGTCTCGGAATGGCGCCTGCGCCTGCTCTTGCGTCTGGCACGCTGGAATGATGCCTATGAGCTGACCAAACGTCTGCCGCAAGACCTGGCCACCACCAACCGTTGGCGCTACTGGCAGGCGCGCAGCCTGGAACTGGCCGAGCCACAAAACCCGCAAGCGCTGACCCTGTACAAGAATCTGGCGCGGGAACGAGACTTCTACGGCTTCCTCGCCGCAGACCGTTCACAATCGCCTTACTCGCTGAACAACAAGCCGCTGGTGCTCAGCCAGGCGTTGATCAACAAAGTCCGTAACACCCCCGGCGTACGTCGCGCGCTGGAGTTTCATGCACGTGGGCAGATCGTCGACGGGCGTCGCGAGTGGTATCACGTCAGCCGACATTTCAATCGCGATGAAATGGTCGCCCAGGCCAAACTGGCCTACGACCTGAAATGGTACTTCCCGGCGATTCGCACCATCAGTCAGGCGCAGTACTGGGATGATCTGGACATCCGCTTCCCGATGGCGCACCGCGATACCCTCGTGCGTGAAGCCAAGGTTCGCGGCCTGCATTCGAGCTGGGTGTTCGCCATCACCCGGCAGGAAAGCGCCTTCATGGACGACGCGCGCTCCGGCGTCGGCGCCAGCGGTCTGATGCAATTGATGCCCGGCACGGCCAAGGAAACCGCGCGCAAGTTCAGCATTCCATTGGCCTCACCGCAGCAAGTGCTCGATCCGGATAAGAACATCCAGCTCGGCGCCGCTTACCTCAGCCAGGTTCACAGCCAGTTCAACGGCAACCGCGTGCTCGCCTCCGCCGCTTACAACGCCGGCCCCGGCCGTGTGCGTCAGTGGCTGCGCGGCGCTGATCACCTGAGCTTTGACGTGTGGGTGGAAAGCATCCCTTTCGACGAAACCCGTCAATACGTGCAGAACGTGTTGTCTTACTCGGTGATCTATGGGCAAAAGCTCAACTCGCCGCAACCGCTGGTGGATTGGCATGAGCGGTATTTTGATGATCAATGAGCAGGCAGCGACCGCCGGAGAATGAAAAATGCCCGTATCGTGAGATACGGGCATTTTTTATGGCGCATTACTGGGTCGGTTACTGGGTCGGTTAATCAGGCTGGCCATCATTAAACTGCAACGCCGCCAGCCGTGCGTACAGCGGATTGCTGGCGATCAATTGCTGATGTGTCCCCACCGCTACCAGCTTGCCTTGATCCATCACTGCAATGCGGTCAGCGTTCTTCACCGTGGCCAGTCGGTGCGCGATCACCAACGTAGTGCGGTTTTCCATCAGCGTTGGCAGGGCCTGCTGGATCAGATGCTCGCTCTGTGCGTCGAGGGCGCTGGTGGCTTCGTCCAAAAGCAGGATCGGCGCGTCTACCAGCAAGGCGCGGGCAATGGCCAGACGTTGGCGCTGACCGCCGGACAACCCGAGGCCGCCGTCGCCCAGATGAGTTTGATAGCCGTCCGGCATTTGTTCGATGAAGTCGTGGGCGTGGGCAATTCGCGCAGCTTCCTTGACCTGTTCAAGCGTGGCCGTCGGGCAACCGTAGCGGATGTTGTCCTCCACACTGCCGAAGAACAATGCAGGGGTTTGCGAGACCAGGGCGAAACAGCGGCGCAGATCCAGCGGGTCAAGGCTGGTCAGCGGCACGCCATCGAGGAGAATCTGCCCCTCGCGTGGATCGTAGAAGCGCAGCAACAAGTCGTAAACCGTGGACTTGCCCGCGCCCGACGGCCCCACCAACGCCAGGGTTTCGCCCGCCCTCACCGTCAGATTCAAGCCATCAACTGCGTAGCTTTGCGGACGCGACGGATAGGAAAAACGCACGTCGCGCAGTTCAAGTTCTCCTTTGACTCGCGCTGGCAGAGTGACCAGTCCGGTCGACGGTGGCTGGATGATGTTTTCCGAGCGCAGCAATTCCGCGATGCGTTCAGCGGCACCCGCAGCGCGTTGCAGTTCGCCGATCACTTCGCTCAGCGTGCCGAACGCGCTGCCGACAATCAGGCTGTAGAAAACGAATGCCGCCAGCTCGCCGGCCGAGATACGCCCGGCCATTACGTCCATGCCGCCGACCCACAACATCACCGCCACTGCGCCAAGCACCAGCACGATCACCAAAGTAATTAACCACGCTCGCTGGAAAATCCGTTTGCGCGCGGTTTCGAACGCCTGCTCGACGGTCGAAGCGAAACGCTGCTCGTCCTGAACCTGGTGGTTGTAGGCTTGCACGGTTTTGATCTGGCCGAGGGTTTCCGACACATAGCTGCCAATGTCGGCGATACGGTCCTGGCTCTGGCGCGAGAGATTGCGCACGCGGCGGCCGAAAATCAGGATCGGCGCGATCACCAGCGGCAGTGCAATCACGACAATGCTGGTCAACTTCGGATTGGTGATGAACAGCAGCACTACACCGCCGATCACCATCAGCAGATTGCGCAGGAACAGCGAGAGCGACGAGCCGATCACCGATTGCAGCAGCGTGGTGTCAGCGGTCAGGCGCGACTGGATTTCCGAGCTGCGGTTGTCCTCATAAAAGCCCGGATGCAGATACACCAGGTGATTGAACACCTGACGGCGAATGTCGGCGACCACGCGCTCGCCTATCCACGACACCAGATAGAAACGGGCAAAGGTGCCCAGCGCCAGCCCGAGCACCAGCAACATGAAAATGCCGATGGACTGATTGAGCAGATGCGGCGAACGGGTCATGAAACCCTGGTCTACCAACAACTTGATGCCCTGCCCCATCGACAGGGTAATGCCGGCGGTGACGATCAGCGCGAGCAAAGCGCCGAAGGCATGCCAGCGGTACGGCAGGAGAAAATGACTGGTCAGGCGCAGGGCGCGCCGGTGTCGGGAAGAAAGCATGGAGATCATGGAGTTCACGTCTGCGCAGATGGATCGGGCCAGCCTACAGACTCAGATGGGGTGGAACTCTGTAAATCACAATGAGTCAGGTTAAATATGCCCGGGATGTCCGGATGCTAGAAACGATTGGTCTAAGGTTGCGGTTGAGACGAGCGGTCATTTCTGTTTGAGTAGAGATGCCGCCCGCCGACAGACCGCAGGGAGTTGTCACAGCCTGGTCACGTGGCGGTTTTAACTTAGGCACACAACCTGATGAGGAGACAGGCCATGTCCTTGCAACACAGCAGCGAAGACAAGATTGAAGTGATGCGCACCAAACCCGGTCAGTCTCTGGGTTGCTCGATTATCGATGAGCAGGGCCGCGAAGTACCGATCACTGAAGACATGATCCAGGACGCTTGCCGCGAACTGGAGAAGCGATTGGTCAAGCCTGCCGAACAAGAGTGATGTAGCCACCGTCTTCCCGACCCGGCCCTGATTGGCCGGGTTTTTTATGTCTGCAATTCGGGATTGGTGGTGTGGCTTTCGCGAGCAGGCTCGCTCCCACCTTTAACTTTGCTGCACTGTAGATCCCCTGTGGGAGCGAGCCTGCTCGCGAAAAGGCCAGCGCTGATTCAGACAGCCACCGCCCCCAGCGCCGCCACAATCTGCCGCAACCTGGGCGCATCACCTTCAATTCGCACCTTCAGCCCTTCAATCTCGCGGCGCACCGGATACTGCTTGCGCAACACGTCAAACGCCGCACGCTGCTCAGCGACATTTCCCACCAGACTGCGGCGGAAATCCGCATCATCGCGGCGTGGGTCATATACGCCCCGGCACAACATCGCCAGCGCCCATGCCGGATCGCTGTCACCGTGCAGGGAAACTTCCGACAACCAGGTTGCTGGCAGCAGATCACTGAGCGCGATAGCCGCAGGTTGGCCAATGAAAGCGCAGTAGGCCTGATAGATCTGCGCGGTCCCGCGTTGCTTGCCGTCGAGGCTGTAACCGGCAATATGGGGCGTGGCCAATACGCAGAGCTCGGCCAGCGCAGGGTCGACTTCCGGCTCCTTCTCCCAGACGTCGAGCACCGCTTGCAGGTCCTCGCGCTCCAGCAGCACCTCACGCAGCGCAACGTTATCCACCACAGGGCCGCGCGCCGCGTTGATCAACCATGCACCCTGCTTGAGTTGCTGCATACGCTGTTGATCGAACAGGTGCCAGGTTGCAGAGTCGCCGCTGCGGGTCAATGGCGTATGCAGACTGATCACGTCGCACTGTTCGATGATCTGCTCGAGGCTGACATATTCGCCGCCCTCGGCAGCCTGACGCGGCGGATCGCAAACCTTGACGTTCCAGCCCAGGCCCTTGAGGACCTTGATCAAGCGCCCCCCCACTTCACCGGCGCCGACAACGCCGTAAGTACGCTGCGTCAGATCAGCCCCTTCGATTTCGGCCAGCGTCATCAGACTGCCCAGTACGTAATCGACCACGCCACGGGCATTGCAACCCGGCGCGCTCGACCAGCAGATCCCGGCCTCGTTGAAGTAATCGAGATCCAGATGATCGGTGCCGATGGTGCAGGTGCCGACAAAGCGCACCTTGCTGCCATCAAGCAGCGCGCGATTGACGTTGGTCACCGAACGCACCAGCAACACATCGGCGTGCTCGACCGTCGCGCGGTCAATGGAGCGGCCCGGCACTCGGCGGATGTCGCCGAAACCGGCAAAAAAGGCATCGAGCAGCGGGATATTTTCGTCGGCAACAATCAGCATGGCGGGCTCCTTGGGCGGATCGGCAGTTTAGGTGCTGACGCGTCGATCAGCCAGCAGGGTTTGCGCTTACAAATACGCAACAGAGGATATTTCCTGACCGAGGCGTCAGCGGCGTAGAATGCGCCGCTCTGCGCATCAATACTTTCTGGACGCTTTGCCTGTGAACCCTGTAACTGACCAACCTGTCGCCGTCTCGCTGAGCCGCCCTGCGCGGATTCGCCTGGAGTTGAAAAACCTGCTCGCCCTCGCCCTGCCGATCATCATCGCGCAACTGGCGACCACGGCGATGGGCTTCGTCGATGCGGTGATGGCCGGGCGCGTCGGGCCCAAGGACCTGGCGGCAGTGGCACTGGGCAACTCGATCTGGGTCCCGGTGTTTCTGTTGATGACCGGCACCCTGCTGGCCACCACACCAAAAGTCGCCCAGCGTTTCGGCGCCGGCAAGCACAGCGAGATCGGCCCGATCGTGCGTCAGGCGTTGTGGCTGGCATTGGTAGTCGGATTGATCGCCACCTCGATGCTGATCGCTGCCGAGCCGGTGCTACATCTGATGAAAGTCGATCCGGAGCTGATCAGCCCGTGCATGCAATATCTGCACGGCATCGCCAGCGGCTTGCCGGCGGTGGCCTTCTATCACGTGCTGCGCTGCACCAGCGACGGCATCGGCCGCACCCGCCCGGCCATGGTGCTGGGCCTGTGTGGTCTGGCGCTGAACATCCCGCTGAACTACATCTTCATCTACGGCCACTTCGGCGTGCCGGCCATGGGCGGCGTCGGCTGCGGCTGGGCCACGGCAATCGTGATGTGGGTGATGGCGCTGGGCCTGGCCGGCTACGAAAGCTGGGCACCAGCCTATCGCTCAAGCGAACTGTTCAGCCGTTTCGACTCGCCGCAGTGGGCGGTGATCAAACGTCTGCTGTCGATTGGTTTGCCGATCGGCATCGCGGTGTTTGCCGAGTCGAGCATTTTTGCCGTGATCGCCCTGCTGATCGGCAGCCTCGGCGCGACGGTGGTGGCCGGGCATCAGATCGCGCTGAACGTCAGCTCGCTGGTGTTCATGATCCCGTACTCGCTGGGCATGGCGGTTACCGTGCGTGTCGGCCAGGCGCTGGGCCGCGAGGAACCGCGTGAGGCGCGTTTTGCCGCTGGAGTCGGCATGGGCACGGCGCTGGCCTACGCCTGCCTGTCGGCGAGCCTGATGCTGGCGCTGCGCGAGCCGATTGCGGCGATCTATACCGCTGATCCAACGGTGATTCACATTGCGGCGATGCTGATTGTCTATTCAGCGCTGTTCCAGTTTTCCGATGCGATCCAGGTGACTGCGGCAGGCGCACTGCGTGGTTATCAGGATACTCGGGTGACGATGATCCTGACTCTCTTCGCCTACTGGGGGATTGGTTTACCGGTCGGTTATGCGCTGGGCCTGACCGATTGGCTCGGCGAGCCACGCGGTCCGAGCGGTTTGTGGCAGGGTTTGATCGTCGGTTTGAGCTGCGCAGCGTTGATGCTGTCGATTCGTCTGACACGCAGCGCGCGCAAGCGGATTCGGATCAGTCGTTCGGCGGGTTGAACACCCATAAAAAAAGACCTGCTTTTGCAGGTCTTTTTTTGCCCTGATTCAGGACTTCTTGCGAATCCAGTACAGATAGGTGCCGGCCTGTTCATGCTGGCTGACTAGCTCATGGTCAAGAAACACGCAGAACTTGGGGATATCGCGCTTGGTCGAGGGATCGGTGGCGATCACCTTGAGCAGGCCGCCGGGTACCAGATCGCGAATGTGCTGGTGCAACATCATCACCGGCTCCGGGCAATTGAGGCCGGTGGCGTCGAGGGTGCCGTCGACCGGGGTATCGATCATTTCACTCATGGTTCACTCCAGAAACTGGCCGGCATTGTCGCGCATTGCTTGGGATATCGTCCAACCCATGTGGGAGCGAGCCTGCTCGCGAAGGCAATCCGTCAGCCCCACCGCTTTCGCGAGCAGGCTCGCTCCCACAGGTTCAGTGTTGTATCAGCGCGATTTGGTTTTCCTGGTGTCGTGCCGGCGCAGATGGCAAGTCACTTCCTCGCGGTCGTGGTATAGCTGCTTGCAGCCGATATCAACCTTGATCCCACGCGCCTTGAATCCATCGGCAATGCGCTCGAGCAGACGTTTCACTTCGGCATAACGCTGCTTCATCGGCAGCTTCAGGTTGACCACTGCCTCGCGGCAATGTCCTTCGCCGATCCACTCTTCCAGCATCGCCGCGTTGCGCGCCGGTTTCTCGACAATGTCGCAAACCATCCAGTCCACCGGCTGCTTCGGCTTGAAGGTAAAACCGTCCGCCATCAGATGCTGGACCAGTCCGGTTTCCATCAGGCTTTCGGCCATCGGGCCGTTGTCGATGGCGGTAACCAGCATGCCACGATTGACCAGTTGCCAGGTCCAGCCGCCCGGCGCGGCACCGAGGTCGACGCCGGTCATGTCACTGTGCAGACGATCTTCCCACTGATCACGTGGAATGAAGTGGTGCCACGCCTCCTCCAGCTTCAAGGTCGAACGGCTCGGCGCCTCGCGAGGAAACTTCAGGCGCGGAATGCCCATCGGCCACATCGCCGAATTGCCGGCATCGGCCATGCCGAGAAATACTTCGCGGCCACTCTTGAAGGTCAGCAACAAACGCGGCTTGCTGGCGTCTTCCACCAGTTTGCCAGCGGCGGTCAGCGCCTTGCGCAGCGGGCCTTCGAACTTCTTGCAGAAGTTCGACAGTTCCTTGCCGTCATTGGTATCGACCACTTCCAGCCACAGACTGCCAAACACCGGGAAATCGGCCATGTGCGCGAGAATCACACTGATCCGGTCGTTTTCCGGCAGATCAATGAAAAAGCCCCGCGCCCACTGCCGCGGGAAGATCAATTCGGCGAAACGCTGACCGCGCATCAGGCGTTCGGCGCCGTCCGCTTCAGTGCAGACAAACTCGGCGCAGGCCGTGGCGGTTTTGGCTTTGGCGTAACCGGCGACATTGAGACGGGCGGCGAGATCGGAAATCTCCGAACAGACTTCGCCTTCGAAGCCGGGCCGGCAATGCATGAATAGGGTGTTCATTCTTACTCCTGGGCAGCGGTCGATCATTCGGCCGCTGCGCGATGCTCAAGCCTTGCGTTGCCGCAATGCCTGTCACGAAAACCGGCGCATGATAGCTGAAGTCGGAACCATGGTTGCGCCGATAGAGTCCAGTTATTAGCCAGCTACTCAAAACAGGGCTAGGTTTAATGCTCTGCCCGTCCCCTCAGTCCGTAGCCGTGCGGACTCAAAGGAGTGATCGTAATGCCGTCCCTCGATAGTCTGAAGTCACTGAAAACCCTACAAATCGACGCCACGACCTACCACTATTTCAGCCTGCCGGAAGCCGCCAAAAGCCTGGGCGATCTCGACAAGCTGCCGATGTCATTGAAGGTCCTGCTGGAAAATCTGCTGCGCTGGGAAGACGAAAAAACCGTCACCGGCGCTGACCTCAAGGCCATTGCCGCCTGGCTCAAGGAGCGCCGCTCCGATCGCGAAATCCAGTACCGCCCTGCCCGCGTATTGATGCAGGATTTTACCGGTGTGCCCGCCGTGGTCGACCTCGCCGCCATGCGTGCGGCGATGGCCAAGGCCGGAGGCGACCCGCAGCGGATCAACCCGTTGTCGCCGGTGGATCTGGTGATCGACCACTCGGTGATGGTCGACAAGTTTGCCAGCGCCAGTGCGTTTGAACAGAACGTCGACATCGAAATGCAACGCAACGGCGAGCGCTATGCCTTCCTGCGCTGGGGCCAGAGTGCGTTCGATAACTTCAGCGTGGTCCCGCCGGGTACCGGCATCTGCCACCAGGTCAACCTTGAGTACCTCGGCCGCACCGTCTGGACCAAAGACGAGGATGGCCGCACCTACGCGTTCCCTGACACCCTGGTAGGCACCGACTCCCACACCACCATGATCAACGGTCTCGGCGTGCTCGGCTGGGGCGTTGGCGGGATCGAGGCGGAAGCGGCGATGCTTGGGCAACCGGTGTCGATGCTGATTCCGGAAGTGATCGGCTTCAAGCTCACCGGCAAGCTCAAGGAAGGTATCACCGCAACCGACCTGGTGTTGACCGTGACGCAGATGCTGCGCAAGAAAGGCGTGGTCGGCAAATTCGTCGAATTCTATGGCGACGGTCTCGCCGACCTGCCATTGGCCGACCGCGCGACCATCGCCAACATGGCCCCGGAATACGGTGCGACATGCGGCTTCTTCCCGGTCGACGATGTCACGCTGGAATACCTGCGCTTGTCCGGCCGGCCGCCGGAAGTGGTGAAGCTGGTCGAGGCCTACACCAAGGCTCAAGGCCTGTGGCGTCTGCCGGGTCAGGAGCCGGTGTTCACCGACAGCCTAGCGCTGGACATGGGCAGCGTCGAAGCCAGTCTGGCCGGGCCGAAACGGCCGCAGGATCGGGTCTCGCTGCCGAACGTCGCGCAGGCCTTCAGTGATTTCATCGACCTGCAATTCAAACCCACCAGCAAGGAAGAAGGACGCCTGGAAAGCGAGGGCGGTGGCGGCGTGGCGGTGGGCAACGCCGATCTGGTCGGTGAAGCGGACTACGAATACGAGGGCAAGACCTATCGCCTGAAAAACGGTGCCGTGGTCATCGCCGCGATCACTTCCTGCACCAACACTTCCAACCCGAGCGTGATGATGGCGGCCGGGTTGCTGGCGAAGAAAGCCGTCGAGAAAGGTCTGACGCGCAAGCCCTGGGTCAAAAGCTCACTGGCCCCCGGTTCGAAAGTCGTCACCGACTATTACAAGGCTGCCGGGCTGACTCAGTACCTTGATCAGCTCGGTTTTTCGTTGGTCGGTTACGGCTGCACCACCTGCATCGGCAACTCCGGGCCACTGCCGGAGCCGATCGAGAAAGCCATTCAAAAGGCCGATCTGACCGTCGCATCAGTCCTGTCCGGCAACCGCAACTTCGAAGGTCGCGTACACCCACTGGTGAAAACCAACTGGCTGGCCTCGCCTCCGCTGGTCGTCGCTTACGCACTGGCTGGCAGCGTGCGCACCGATATCAGCAGCGAACCGCTGGGCGAGGATCAGCAGGGCAATCCGGTGTACCTGCGCGATATCTGGCCGAGCAGCCGGGAAATCGCCGAAGCGGTGAATCAGGTCAATACGGCGATGTTCCACAAGGAATACGCCGAAGTGTTTGCCGGCGACGAACAATGGCAGGCCATCGAGGTGCCGCAAGCGGCCACATACGTCTGGCAGGACGATTCGACCTACATTCAGCATCCACCTTTCTTCGACGACATTTCCGGCCCGCTGCCGGAAGTCAAAGACGTCAAAGGTGCGCGGGTTTTGGCCTTGCTCGGCGATTCAGTGACCACCGACCACATCTCCCCCGCCGGCAACATCAAGATCGACAGCCCGGCCGGGCGGTATCTGCAGGAAAAAGGCGTCGAACCGCGCGATTTCAACTCCTACGGTTCCCGTCGCGGCAATCATGAAGTGATGATGCGCGGCACGTTTGCCAACATCCGTATTCGCAACGAAATGCTTGGCGGCGAGGAAGGCGGCAACACCATTTACATCCCCACCGGGGAAAAAATGGCCATCTACGATGCAGCGATGAAATATCAGGCGTCGGACACGCCGCTGGTGGTGATTGCCGGTCAGGAGTACGGCACAGGATCGAGCCGTGACTGGGCGGCGAAAGGCACCAATCTGCTGGGCGTTAAAGCCGTGATTGCGGAGAGCTTCGAACGCATTCACCGCTCGAATCTGGTCGGCATGGGTGTGCTGCCGTTGCAGTTCAAGCTTGATCAGAACCGCAAGAGCCTCAATCTGACCGGCAAAGAGACGTTCGAGATTCTGGGATTGACCGGCGTCGAGCTGACGCCGCGGATGAACCTGCCGCTGGTTATCACTCGCGAGGATGGGCGTCAGGAGAAGATTGAAGTCTTGTGCCGGATTGATACCTTGAATGAAGTTGAGTACTTCAAATCCGGGGGGATTCTGCATTATGTGTTGCGGCAGTTGATTGCTTCGTAATGGAGTGAAATTCGCGCAGGCTGTGATCTTTTTGACTTGGCTTTCAAAGGCAGGATCAAAAGATCGCAGCCTTCGGCGGCTCCTGCATTCAGGCGAAAAAAAACCCGCCGAAGCGGGTTTTTCCCAAGACCATTATCGACTCCCTGTCGGCAGCGATCCTTGCGATGGTCGATCGTCCATGATCCTGAAACACTCCCTGTGTCTCAGTTGATGTGTGTAGATTACCCAGTGGATCCAATCAGCAATAGTCGTAAAAGCTACCAACGCGTGTAAGACATTCGCCATACAAACACTTCCGAAAACCCTTAGACCTGTCAGGCACCGCCGCTTTCACGAGCCCTGGCGCTTTCGGCGAGAAACTGTTCAAGCCTGCTCAACTGCTCCTCCCAGCCGCGACTGTCCATGTAATACGCCTCTTTCTGACGGATATCAGGGATGTGCGCGAAGCCGGATTCCGAGACCTTGAGTAGTGTGCCGTCTTCGAAGTCCTGCAATTCGAACTTGACCAGCGTGGTCGGCTCTTGTGAGTAGTCGATCTTCGGGTTGACCGCATACGGGTGCCAGCGGAAAGAAAACAACTGCTGCGGCTCGACCCGCTCGATCAGCACATTCCACAATACGTGTTCATAACCGGGGTACGTGACCTGGCCCTGCGTCCACTCGCCGGCAATGAAACGCCGGCCCTCGAGCGCCACGCCAAACCACTGGCCAAACGCCTCTGCATCGACCAATGCACGCCAGACGTGGGAACGCGACGCCTTGAGCTTGATCTTGCGTTCGAAACTGTTAGGTACTGGTTTCATACGTCACCTCCTGTTCTGAACACTAGGCTTGTATGACCACATGTCCAATGCGAAGTTGTATCGAAGCGCTGCAGACACCGATTCGAGCGGACACATTCTGCGGTAGTTTGCGCTCTGTGATCGGCGCCGCATGACCTGTTATCTTTCCAGCGAATCCGCAGAAACAAGGACGAATCATGCAGCCCTCTCTTGCCGATCGGTATCGCGGCGCCCTCCTCGGCCTGGCTTGCGGCGATGCGGTCGGCACAACGGTTGAGTTCCAGCCGCGAGGATCATTCCAGCCGCTGAGCGACATGGTCGGCGGTGGCCCGTTCCAGCTCAAGCCAGGGCAATGGACCGATGACACTTCAATGGCACTGTGCCTGGCTGAGAGCCTGCTGCGCAAAAACGGTTTCGACGCGGCTGATCAGATGGGCCGCTATCTCAATTGGTGGAAATGGGGATACCTAAGCTCCACCGGAGAATGTTTCGACATCGGCATGACCGTCAGCCAGGCGCTGCAACAGTATCAGCGAACCGGAGAGCCTTTCGCAGGGTCGACTGATCCGTTGACTGCTGGTAACGGGTCGCTGATGCGGTTGGCACCAGTTGTGCTGTTTTATTTTCCGGACGCTCGACAGATCCAGATCCAAGCTGCCGACAGTTCGCGCACAACCCATGCGGCGCCGGAGGCAATCGAGTGCTGCCAATTGCTGGCTGATCTGATCGCACGAGCGCTTGAGGGAGCGGAGAAAACACAGCTTCGGCGGTCGCCACTGCTCCAGCTTTCCCAGCCTAAGGTGGTTGCGATTGCGCGAGGTGAGTACCTCGAAAAAACGGCAAACGAAATCAAAGGCAGCGGTTACAGCGTGCAAGCTCTGGAAGCCGCTTTGTGGTGCTTTCACCATACGCAGACATTCGCCGAAGCGGTGTTGAAAGCAGCCAATCTCGGTGATGATGCGGATACAACGGCTGCTATCGTCGGTCAGTTGGCAGGTGCTTACTACGGCGCTCGGGCGATTCCCGAACACTGGCTGGAGCAGTTGCATGAAGGCGAGGAAATCACCGCCACTGCGGATCGCTTGCTTGAGGCCTCCCGGCTACGTACATAACAATCGATACACTCTTTCCACTCGAGATAGCGAGAACCTTATGTCAGTACGTTTGCTTATGGCCTCTGTGCCTTTTTTGTTTGCCCCTTTCGCCCATGCCGCCGTTGATTGCGCCAACGCCAGCGATCAGGCGACGATGAATCAATGCGCGGGGCAAGCCTTCAAAGCGGCGGACAAGGAATTGAATACGCTCTATCAGCAGGTCACCGGGCGCCTTAAGGACAACCCGGACGGAAAGAAGCTGCTGGTCAACGCGCAGCGGGCATGGGTCAGCTTTCGGGATGCCGAGTGCAAGTTTTCGGCATCCGGGGTGGCGGGCGGGAGTGTTTATCCATTGGTTTACAGTAGTTGTCTTAACGCGTTAACCAAGGCCAGAGTAGAAACGCTGAAGCAGTATTTGAAATGTGAGGAAGGTGATATGAGTTGCCCGGTACCCGGTGCGTAATCACAGGCTCACTTACGGGAGCCTGTGCTGTGAAACCGTTACGCCTCAGACGTGAGGATCGCCCGGCGCTTTGCTCGGCGCAGCGTATTGAGGTTTAAGGTGACCATCCTGATCGAGTAACCAGGCGTCCATGATCTGCCGCACTACTGGACCGGCAACACGACCACCCGCCTCGCCGTTCTCGATCATTACCGAGATGGCGATCTTTGGATGTTCGGCCGGTGCAAATCCTACAAACAGGGCGTTGTCACGGTGGCGCTCGAGGGTTTTCTCACGGTTGTAGCGCTCACCCTGCTTGATCGCCACCACTTGCGCCGTACCACTCTTGCCAGCGATGCGGTATTGCGCCCCCGCAGCCGCCGCTCGGGCGATGCCTCGAGCATCGTGCATGACCATCTGCATACCGTGGTTGACCTGCTCCCAATCACGCGGATCCTTGAGCAGAATGTTCGGCATCGGGTGCTCGTCAACCGGCGCTACACCGTCGACCGACTTGGCCAGGTGCGGCCGATTCCATATCCCTTTGTTGGCAATCAGTGCCGTGGCTTGGGCCAATTGCAGCGGGGTGACCTGCATGTAGCCCTGGCCGATGCCGAGAATAACTGTCTCGCCGGGATACCAGGCCTGCCGCCGTGTAGCGCGTTTCCACGCTTGCGACGGCATCAGACCGGGGGACTCTTCAAACATGTCCAGCGAGACTTTTTCACCAAGGCCGAACATCGCCATGTAGTCGTGCAGACGATCGATGCCAAGCTTGTGCGCCAGATCATAGAAGTAGGTGTCGTTCGAGCGCATGATCGCCGCGTCCATGTCCACCCAACCATCACCGCTGTGGTTCCAGTTGCGATACTTGTGATCGAAGTCCGGTAATTGGTAGTAGCCGGGATCGTATACGCGGGTCTGCGGGGTCACGACGCCTGCGTCCAGCCCTGCGATGGCGACTTCCGGTTTGATCGTCGAGCCTGGGGCGTACAGGCCGCGCAGTACGCGGTTAAACAGCGGACGGTCGATGGAATCACGCAACGCTGAATATTCCTTTGAGCTGATGCCAGTCACGAACAGATTCGGATCGAAGCTCGGATTGCTGACCATCGCCAGCACTTCTCCCGTGGACGGATCAAGGGCTACCACTGAACCACGACGGTCACCCAAAGCAGCTTCGGCAGCTTCCTGCAGCTTTACATCGAGGCTAAGGATGATGTTTTTACCTGGAACCGGATCCGTGTGCTTGAGCACCCGCAGCACGCGGCCTTGAGCATTGGTTTCCACTTCTTCGTAACCGACATGGCCGTGCAACTGCGCTTCATAAAAACGCTCGATACCAGTTTTACCAATGGATTGCGTACCTCGGTATTCAACGGAATCGAGGGTCTTCGATTCTTTTTCATTGATCCGACCGACATAACCAATCGAATGGGCGAAATGGGCCCCAAGGGGATAGTGCCGGACAAACTGCGGCTCGACATCAATACCCGGCAGACGAAATTCATTAACCGCCAGGACGGCAATCTGCTCTTCCGTCAGCTCATAAAACAGGGTGACCGGTGTGAACGGATGCCGGGATTGCTTCATCGCCTTGTCGAATATCGTGCGGTCTTCAGCAGGCAAGTGCAGCAAGTTGATGACTTCGTCCAATTCTTGATTGACGTCGGTGGCACGCTCACGGGTGATGGTCAGGTTGTAGCTGGGGCGATTGTCGGCGAGCAACACACCGTTGCGGTCGTAGATCAATCCACGCGTCGGCGGTATCGGGAGGACATGGACGCGATTGTTTTCGGAGATGGTCGAGTGATAGTCGAATTCCACGACCTGGAGGATGTACAGGCGCACCACCAGAGCGCAGCTGATGGCGAAGACAAACAGAGCGCAGGCGATCAATCGTTTGTTGACCAGCCGCGTCTCTTTTTCATGATCCTTGATTGGGATTGGTTCAGGCATTTCTACAGCAACTCTTTGACATAAATGAGTGCCGATCCGTGGGCCGGATATCAGTCCGTTAAAAAACGAGCTGCACCATACCAAAACTCGCCATCCACTTCAGGATGAATTTCCCCGGTAGCAGGCTGAAAACTTTCCCGCAGGCAAAACAAAACCCCAACTGCTTTCGCAATTGGGGTTTCGGAATTTAATCTTGACGATGACCTACTCTCACATGGGGAAACCCCACACTACCATCGGCGATGCATCGTTTCACTGCTGAGTTCGGGATGGGATCAGGTGGTTCCAACGCTCTATGGTCGTCAAGAAATTCGGGTACTGACTCGTGACCAGATGGTCTCGCTTCAGCAAATTGGGTATGTGACAGCTTTCGGTGTTTGTGCGCTTCGAATTTTCGGTTCATTTCGTCTTCACACACCGCAATCTGGTGCCTTCTCAGGTCAGCAAATTGCTTGGGTGTTATATGGTCAAGCCTCACGGGCAATTAGTATTGGTTAGCTCAACGCCTCACA
>NZ_CEEDDH010000001.1:701455-717629 GCF_979253165.1 Pseudomonas sp. AC083 | reverse complement strand
GAGAGGGTGCGGTTGGGGGTTGAGAGGTTGGGGGAGGAGCCCGAGTTGCCGAAGATGACTCGGCACTGATTTGCGAGGCGGAACTTACGTTCTCTTGGTGATTAGGGTAATAGCTCAACCACCTCTACGACTGAGTGAATGCAGAGCAAAGTTTATCTGTGTGCATTTTCGACGGATTACTGTTGTTCGAATCTGCCTATCAAATTCGGGTCGATTCAGCCTGCTTGCTGATTTTCTGTTTCTTTGTTCATATGGGTAAGCATTTCGACCAACAACGTCGCCGCTGAAATCACAAGGAAGAGTATGGCCGCCCTCTACCAACTCGCAGTGCTTGGCTCACCCACTCCCGCCCAGATTTCTGAGCTTGAAGAAATCGTCGAATCTGCGGTTGGCATGTTCAATCTACGACTAGGCAATGAAGTTGGGTGGGAGATAGGCCCGCAAGCGTTCAATCCCGACCAACAGTGCTCTGCTGCCGCGGTATTTTTCGGTGGTGAGAGTCCTCCCCTCGGAAATATAGTCAAGCTACTGGAGCGAGGTATCCCGATACTTCCAATAGCGTCCAACGTTGAGAGCGTGAACGCCGAGATTCCTGAGGTACTGCGTCCCATCAACTGTTTAGCCTATACCCCAAACGGGCCACAGCGAATCGCCACCGCGTTACTTGAGTGTGCAGGGTTACTACCTCGCCAGCGCCGAGTATTTGTAAGCTACCGCCGAAGCGAGGCCCGTGAGGCAGCGTTACAGCTCTTCGATGCGTTGTCGTCTCGATTATTCGATGTATTTCTCGATACGCATGGTATTGCACCTGCGGAGGATTTTCAGACGATGCTATGGCATCGACTTTGCGATTCCGACGTCCTGGTGATGCTTGACACACCTGGCTATTTTGTAAGCCGATGGACTAGCGCAGAGTTCGGACGGGCCTTGGCTAAAGGCATTAGTGTATTACGGGTAGGTTGGCCCGACTGCACGCCATCTTTGCGAACATCCACAGCCAGTCGTGCTGAACTGTTAGCTGAAGAAGTGGATGATGCTACAGGGCGTCTCGCAGAAAGCGCCATAGAGCGAATCTGCTTACAGATTGAAGAGGTTCGTAGTCAAAGCCATGCAGTGCGTTCCGTAAATCTAGTGAGTAATTTGCGAAACGCTATTCAAACGATTGGCGGACAGTTCATCGGAGTTGGGCCTAACAAGGCGGTATATATCCAACTTCCAGACGGACGAAATGTCGTCGTTTATCCTACAGTAGGTGTTCCAACGTCCACTACGTTGCACGACGCGTCCAGTAATTCGCCAGATCAATCCGTCGCCGTTGTATACGATCATGTTGGATTACATCCCCGATGGCAAGGCCATTTAGACTGGCTTGGGCAGCACATTCGCTCTGCAAGATGGGTCAAAGCTAGCGAAGCCGGATGGCAATTTGCGGACTGGGAGTTTTAAACGTGGGTGCAATTTTTCTTTCAGCCAGCGTTCCACTTATAAACCGGGGTTCGTATCACGAAACCGCCAATCCATTCCTAATCCAGTGTGCTGTAAGAGAACTCATTATATCCGTAATTCGTCAGCATAAGATTGTTTGGGGAGGGCATCCCGCTATCACCCCCATGATCTGGAGTATATGCGAGGACTTGGGTATCGATTATAGTGAGGCAGTGATTCTGTATCAGAGCAGATTTTTTGATGATCGCTACCCGGAAGAGAACGATCACTTTAGAAATGTTGTTTTTATCGACGCAGAACCTGAAGGGTTAGATGCGAGTTTGCTGCTAATGCGAGAAAAGATGCTCTCGCGCGATGACTTAGTTGCAGCTGTCTTCATTGGTGGTATGGAAGGTGTGGAGCAAGAGTTTGAGCTTTTTAAGAATTTCCATCCAACAGCTAAGATTCTACCTGTACCGTCCCCTGGCGGCGCTGCCTTGGATTTGGCCAAGAGTCTCGGCTGTTTTTCAGAGGCGGATCTTAATGATGTGGACTTTGTACAGATATTTCACATGCACTTGGACAATATTTGAAGTGTTGCGGATTGAAACTTTCGAGCGATTGGGAGGGTGGTTGCGATACATCCTCCCATTTTGCATGTTCATATTAGGTGAAAGCGCTAACGATGATAGCCGTGATCGATAGGATTTTGATGGCGGAAGAAATCTGTTCTAAAAAATCAAATTCTATCGAACAATGAGCCGCTACTCCTTATAGATTGTCCGTAAAGTTCCGTAATTTGTTTCTGAAATTGTGTTTGGCCTCCATAGCTTGGATGTCTCACGCAGATCACGGGCAGTGAATTAGTGATACGATTTGCCGCAGCCGCAGCATCGTTACCAATCGCCACTATCCGAGATGGCTGAAGCAATGTGATGAGCTGCTGGAGTAGCTCTTCGCCTGCTTGTCTTTCACGAGCGTTGTGCTGTCTGTTTGTGAACGGATCTCCTGGTTCATGCGGGTGTAAAGGAAAGACGTTCCACAGAAATATGCGCGCGTCAATATTTTCAAGCATTCCCCATATGACCGCAGCTGTTCGTTCGGCCACAGCATTTCCTATAGTCGGTCGCTCAGGAACCAGTTCAAGATTCCACCTTCGGGCATGCTCACTTATGTGAATATCGTCAGTAAGGGCTAACCCTGTACGGCGCCCTCCGCGATATCCAAGGTCTCTACCAATCCATATGGCGTCAACAGGTTCCTCAAGTGCACTACGCAACACCGCGGACAGAGCGGTCGCACGGCGACGCGGTGCATCACGTCGATCATGAATTTCGCAACGATCTGAATACGGATTGAAGCAATCTTCAAACTGCAGAGACGCTACTGCACCAACAAATGGGTGGATCTTCATTTTTTAGACTCAAGCGGCATGTATGTGATAGTGCGTTCTTCACGGTTCCCAATGATCCAACCGCCTTCGTTCGCCTTAAGCTGGCGGAACACAGTATAGCCATCCAGAATTGCCCTTTCCCAGAGCTTCAGCGGGCATTTCTCTACTTCATAACCAGCCACAAATTCGCCAATTGTCTTGAGAAGGCCAAGCGAAACCTTGTCTTGGTCGGCAAAAAAATTTAGATCCTTCGCTCTAGAGAATATCCACGCCGAAACCCCTTCTTCTACAACGGTGGCTCGACCATTGTCCTGCTCTTCATCATACCTAGGATTACTCTTTCGTTTGTGCTTGATCAGTGCTCGAGTTACAGGTGACCAGTGCAGGATTGCTGCATAAGCAAAGTGAAAAACATCATGGAAGCGGTAACCGTCACTGTCAGCAATGTTGTCACTTAGAGGGTCACCAATGAATACTTCCTTCCACTGTAGGTAGCTTTTTCCACTTCCCCGCTGATTCACTCGTATTCTGAAGTTTCTAGGAAGTTGCTCTTCGATGCCAAAATTGCAGTCGAAATCTAGGCCAACTAAATCTCGTGCTTCTGGTTCTATAAATGCGCCGCGAGCCTTCCTGATATTGCCGCGAGCAACTTCCGAAAATGCAAGCTTGGCCGCGTGCATAGAGTCAAGAAAAGCCCGTGCGAAATTAGTCAAATCGTGACGGGTAGGGATGTTTCCGAGTAGTGCTGCAGCCGATTGCCCAAGGCAAACTAATGTGTCATCTAAAGAAGTGGCAGAATCAACAGGCACAGCTATATAAGCCAGCGCACCATCAGCTACATCACTCGCGGCCCCTACATTCCGGAAATTTCCATGATTTGCTGCCTCCGAAAATATATCTTCAAGAGAAATATCCAGGCGCCTGCAAATTGCAGCTAGATACCAAAGTGTATCGCCAAACTCCTCTTCTGCTGCCTTTTTGAAGCCAGGATAAGCCGTCCCCTCTCGAACACTCTTTTTGGCGGTAGCCATTATTCCGCCGACCTCTCCATATAGGCCCTGAAGAATGGGATTAAAGTCGCTTGAATCAAGCACGTCTGTATCTGCAATTTCTGCAGCATAATCCGAGAGCAGTAGAGATCCTTCCTTTTTCATCGGTCACCTGCGAATAGTCAGCCATTCGAATGGAGCGCCCTGATAACCATGAACGCCAAAGCTTCTAATCCATTTTTCAAGATTCGAAATTAGTTGGACATCATCAAAGGTGGTAAGCCCGATGCCTTGTTTACATAGATCGCGACCTTGTTGGTCTTTCAGGTTGTCGGGGAACTCTGGCCCACTTCCCCCAAAATATACAAAGTCCTGACTAATAAGCACTCTGTTGACACCTGAATCACGGGCCACGTGATCCAAGTTGACCGAACCATCTGGAAGGGAGTGGAACGAATCTCGCTGCTGCCAATCTTCCCCAACCGCAGCCCGGAAATATATATTGTCTCCGCAGCTTTGTTTTCGACTACCCTTGCGGAAAGGTTTTTTTGCCTCAAATCGAGGGTCTAAACAATATTCATCAAATGTCATTGCCTCAGTTACACGCATTGCATAAACGAGATGTCCTCCAAGTCGGACATTTCGATCATTACTACCACTACCGATTACCCAGTCACCAATTTGAGCTCCTTTTCGGATTTTTGGCTTACAAGTTGCTAGCGTGCAGTAGTTATAGAAGGGGTTAGGAGCGAATCCACTGTCATACCGAACAACATAAGAATAGATACGAGGCATTAACATGGATGCCTCTTCAATGGCACTGGCTCGCAATCACTCCCGTCAGGTTTTTCCCAAGAGTCCTTCCCGTTGATGGCTTCAATGATGGAATCTCCATTCCATCCAACCAGTGCGTCGGCATACTCAGTCAAAGAACTAGGAAGATCACACTCTTTTTCGCCATGCTCCCAAACACCTACAATACGCTTCCCTTGCTTTGCGGCATATTCGATCTCCCAGTTAACCCAGTCACTGTTCTTAGTCTGGGGGGAAACGTAGCATATAAATATACCCGCCCAGTTGATGGCGGGAGCGAGGATCTGCGTCTTTATATATTGCTCATCGGTAGCATTATTGAATTTCCCTGTATGGATGGAAGAGTCTCTTACCTCCAGTCCTTTTGGAGCTAGCAAATCCTTGAGTTTTTTTAGTCCATGATCGTCCTTGTGAACGTGACTGATAAAAACGTTCCTTTTCTCCACCACCTGTCACCTCCATTCGCATCGCATGGTTTCGGCGCCT
Source organism: Pseudomonas sp. AC083 (assembly GCF_979253165.1). NCBI lineage: Bacteria > Pseudomonadati > Pseudomonadota > Gammaproteobacteria > Pseudomonadales > Pseudomonadaceae > Pseudomonas > Pseudomonas sp. AC083. The sequence continues at coordinate 712,523 of NZ_CEEDDH010000001.1, read as the reverse complement.
TCTGGTTTCAAGCATCATCCGTGGCGCCACGAAAAGAAATGTAGCGCTAATAATGTCATTTGGCCACAGCGAAGATGCGTCGCGCTATGGGGCGTGGCGGACCGATTTCCACCATGAAGGTCAACTGGTACGTGGCTCTCTCGCCATGCCGCCATAGCGTTGTTTCGATTTCTATCCAAATGGTGCTCTAGGACCATTGAGAAAACCCAGATGAATATTAAGAATTGCAGTCAATTCAAGTGAATATCTGTTTCTTGCAGGAGCTTCGGATCGTTAGGGACAGTATTGCCAATGTCACGCGCTGAAGATGATCGAGCAACCGAAAGCCAATCATCGATAGCTTTTGTGCAATGAACGCAGCGCTTGTCGGGTAATCGCTCTGGAAATCACTGGCCGGAAAAAAGGGCGATGTATTTGCTACCGTGACGATAGAGTGCCTGACTGCAGATTAGGGCGGATGGATCATTGATTACTGAAATATCGATTGGGGATCTGCGGTTTGGAGTGGCTAGGTTCAAGAGGGCGAGGTTGTTGAGCGTTGTGGTTTTCTTCCCGAGCGGGGTGTTCGCTAGCATCGGGTATGAGATGCCTAATCGGTATAAGGGTAAAGAGGACACGACGAAGGGCGATAAACACCCATGTTTAAAAAACATCCTCAGTCACGCTCCCAGGCTACATATCCTTGCGCCTTTGCCTACAGCTACGCCAGAATCCGCCGGCTTGTGCGCCTAGGGAGCGGGTTCTATCGTGGTGCGGTCGCTGACGAATCAGCGATCGGATTTGACCGTCCGCCCAATATCAAGGCGCGCCAGCGTTCTGCACGTATTCAGGTATTGTCTGAATTTCTGTTGCGGTGGCTGTGCGTGGGACACCTTCGGGTGTGCCGGATTCCTTGATGTCCGGTCGGTCAACCCGCGTACAGCTGCCACCCTGTTTGTTTGACCGCGAACGGTGGCGGCTCCAGTCATCAAGGAGCTTTACCATGATCAAACCAACACCCAACCCACCCGAAACCGATCCTACGTCTCCCTACGAATCCCTCGATTCCAACAAACTCCACGAAGCCGCCGACCGCGCGCTCGATCATTACCTGTCGCCAAACAATCTCCTGCCTCAGCCGCGCAAGGCGCGTGGGATGTATGCGGTGACGGCGGATACCAAGAATGAAGAACTGCTGGCTGATGCAAGTGAAACGCTTGCTTCGGCGAAGACGATTGCTCAGGACATTTCCAGTTTGTTGCCAGCGCCGCAGCGTCGGGCTTTGTTGGGGGTTGCGCAGTTGATCATGCTGGGGGAGCTGGCGGTGAATCGGGCGCTAGATAATTTGGAGTTGCCGGGTTGATGTGGAGCTGGGCAGGCAGCGATGGCAGATGCGCTGTTTCTGCTGCCTGATAATCCGCTATCGCCAGCAGGCTGGCTCCCACAGGGTTTTGTGTTAATCAGGGACGTTGTGTTCGTCGCTGAAACCTGTGGGAGCGGGTCGGTTTAGTTTTACGTGATTATTCAGCCGCTTCAGGGCATTCACCGGTCCATCGCGTCACCGTCATGTCGTTGAACTGCTCACCGATGGTATCGACGCGCAGGCAAGCGCCTTTCTTTGAGTAGTACAAGATGCAGCGCGAGCTATCAAACGAGCAGGTGTCCAGTTCGAAGTACTTGCGTGTAGCCAGCTCCTTCTCCACGCCACTGTATTCATACCCGTCGGTGGTGTGCATCGGCGTTGGCTTCCATCCTTGTTTGACGAGCTTGGACTTGGCCGCAGCCAAACGCTCACCGACGACGATGCCTGCTGGCCCGCGCTTGTCGTTTGACGCCTGTGAGTCATCGGCAAACGTTGCGCTGACACCCATGCAATAAAGTGCCACAAATACGAGGGTTGAAGCCTTCATTTGGTTGTTCCTCCAGCGGCTTTGTAGCTGGACAAAAACTCCGGATACTCGACGTAATGTTGCGGGGGGTAGTGATTCTTTTTGCCGGGACCTTCGGGAAGTGCCGCCCACCTTGTTGCTGCTTTCGGCATCGCGCCTGGAATGTCGCCGGCCTTGATCTTGTCGATCACACCCAGGGTGCGCAGCATGTCGACCGCGATAAGGTCTTGCGTATGAGGCGTAAAATCGGTCAACCCCATCTTTCCGCCATACTCGCGCCAAGTGGCAATGGTTATCTGATACAAGCCCGATGCCGTTGTGGATCCGCCGAAGCCGGCGCCAGGATGGGTTGATTCATCAGTGAACGTCCATTTCCCGGTCTGAAAGCCCTTTGCCCAGCCGTATCCATATTTCGCGTGGTAGTCACCGCCTTCGGCTTTGGCGATGGCAGCCAAAAAGGCCTTTACGTTCTTATCCTTCAAATACTCTTCATTCTCTGCCCGTCTTATCTGTTTTTTAGCGTCCAGCGCTACAGTTTTTGGGGTGGTGTCTTTGACGGCCGTCACTTCTCGCGTGGCGACGGGAGACATCTTTCTGCCACTTTTGCTAATCACTTCAGCCATGCCTTAATCCTCAAGAAACAGCTTGATGGTTTCAGGCAGGTGCGAACTCACTATGTGCGTGTATCCCATCGGATCACTTACGCCGTGCTCCATGCTGCCGTCAGCGCGTTGAATGGCGTATTCAAAATTGGCTAACGGTTTTCCAGACTCTTGGTCAACCAGTCTGAACTTGTCACTAAAGTGCACCGGCATTGGCAGCAGACCGCTGAAGGGCGCTGATACGACGGTGTCGCCAATAATGACCGTGCCGGATCCGCCGATAACCACGTTGCCGTGGCCGCCGATACTGTCTTTAGTCGCAGCGTTCAGCCCATTGATGAATACCGTACTGCTGACGGCGCCCGTGATTGGGCTACCGCACGCGGACTTATCTGTCATTCGAGCGGCAGCAAGGCCATCGAAATTCACATTGGGCGAACCGCTGACAATAGGGTTTGTGCCATGCCCAGGAAGCGGGCAACTGGTTGGATCTGTGACTCGCGCAGCGGGTTTGCCACTCATGAATAATTCCTTTTCAAAGTTTCAGTTTTCCTTGGCCTGAATGGAGTCGATAAGGGGGCGATGGATATCGGCTGCCAAAATAGTGCGGTGGTGTCCAGCGTGTACGTGAGAAGAATGGGCATATCCTTGGAGGGGTGCATAACGTTTTTACTGTCCATGTAAATGTGCTGCGCGCAGCATGCCCGAGGCAGGCGATGCGCTCAATATCTACTTACAAATTATTAGTTGACTGTTTGGCGTCATAAAGACCGGGCGAGCTAAGGTAATCCCTGGCAACGGATGACGGATCGTTTTTAGAAATCGGAGCGCGATAGGACGTGTTGAACACCAACGTTTAAAAAGACATCTCCAGTCACGCTCCCAAGCTACATATCCTTGCGCCTTTGCCTACAGCTACGCCAGAATCCGCCGGCTTGTGCGCCTAGGGGACGGGTTCTATTGTGGTGCGGTCGCTGACGAATCGGCGATCGGGTTTCGCAGCCCGGATCAATCAAGGCGCACAGCGCTCCAGTCCGTTGTCATTTTTGGCAATGGTGCTTTATGGCGGCTGTGCGCGGGATACCTTCGGGTATGCCGGGTTCCTTGATTCCCGGTCTGCGAACCTGCGTACAGCTGCCACCTCTCTTCGTTTCGCAGCGAAACGTGGCGGCTCCAATAATCAAGGAGCTTCACCATGATCAAACCAACACCCAACCCACCCGAAACCGATCCCACGTCTCCCTACGAATCCCTCGATTCAAACAAGCTCCACGAAGCCGCTGACCGTGCGCTCGATCATTACCTGTCGCCAAACAATCTCCTGCCTCCGCCGCGTAAGGCGCGTGGGATGTATGCGGTGACGGCGGATACTAAGAATGAAGAATTGCTGGCTGATGCAAGTGAAACGCTTGCTTCGGCGAAGACGATTGCTCAGGACATTTCCAGTTTGTTGCCAGCGCCGCAGCGGCGCGCGTTGTTGGGGGTTGCTCAACTGATCATGCTGGGGGAGCTGGCGGTGAATCGGGTGATGGATAATTTGGAGGTGGCGGGGTGATGTTGTTGGCCTTGGTACGGCGCTGGGCCTTGGGATTTTAGGTGCGGCATAAGAGCCCCTCACCCCAGCCCTCTCCCGGAGGGAGAGGGGGCCGACCGAGGTGTCTTGCGTTTTACATCGACCTGGACGATTGCGTTGATTATGGCTTTGTGATGCTCAGACATCGGCGCAGAAGAGCCCCTCACCCCAGCCCTCTCCCGGAGGGAGAGGGAGCGGACCGAGGTGTCTTGCGTTGCACATCGACCTGGACGAGCGTGTTGATTATGGATTTTTGATGCTTATGCACCGCGGCAGAAAAGCCCCTCACCCCAGCCCTCTCCCGGAGGGAGAGGGAGCCGACCGAGGTGTCTTGCGTTTTACATCGACCTGAGCGACCGCGTTGATTATGGATTCAGAGCGATACGTTCAGGTCGGCGTATCTCTGGAACATCCCCGAATCGGTTCCCTCTCCCTCGGGAGAGGGCTAGGGTGAGGGGCTTCCTGGCCGTGACAACAGGGTCTCCAGTCTGGCCAACGGCGGCGCATCCTGATTGCGATCAAATACTTGGATTCCAATCTTGAGCAACCGTCCATTCTCTGCGCTGGCGATCACCTGTTCGCAGCGCAACAACAATCTTCCTTGATCACATTCAACAGCCTTCATCCCATTCGGCAATCGCCCCTCCAACCGCAGCTCAGCCATCCGGCTCTGCGCGGCAATCAGCGCGATCGATCGATCCCGCAACAGCCCATTACTCTGCGTCATCAACCCCGCGACGCGCACGGCGGCGGACATGGCGACGGCGATGATCGCCAGTGCCACCAGCACTTCAATCAGGGTGAATCCTTCCTCTCGCGTTTGCGCGCGCATACATGGCCCAAAAGCAAAAACCAGCCCTCGACGCTAACCCCCGTCCTTGACGGCTTGACGACGGAAACACCCGAGGATTTTCAACATCCCTGACATATCTTCTTGCAACACTGCGCGTCGAATTCGGATCAAGCCAAGGAATGTCGAGATGGATATCGCACCTTTGAACACGCTCAGTCAGTCGCCGCGTATGTCGCACAAGCTACGTAGCCAGCAGGGTTTTACCTTGATCGAGATCATGGTGGTGGTGGTGATTCTGGGGATTCTGGCGGCGATGGTGGTGCCAAAGGTGCTCGACCGGCCGGATCAGGCGCGGGCGACGGCGGCGAAGCAGGATATTGGCGGGTTGATGCAGGCGTTGAAGTTGTATCGCCTCGATCACGGCACGTATCCGAGCATGAATCAGGGGCTGAAGGTGTTGGTCGAACGGCCGGCGGATGCGAAGAACAGCAACTGGCGTTCGTACCTGGAGCGTTTGCCGAATGACCCGTGGGGCCGGCCTTATCAGTACCTCAACCCGGGCGCGAATGGTGAGGTCGATATCTTTTCCCTTGGCGCCGATGGCCAGCCGGACGGCGATGGCGTGAATGCCGATATCGGTTCCTGGCAGTTGTAAGGCCGGCCGTGAACACAGGTTCGCTCAACGGGGCGAAGCAACGGGGCATGGCGATTATCAGCGCGTTGTTGATCGCCGCCGTGGTGGCGGTGATTGCGGCGGGGATGTTGACGCGTCAGAGCGTGGCGACCCGGGCGCTGGAGGCCGATCAGCAGCGGGTGCAGGGGCGTTGGGTCGCGCAGGGTGGTCTGGAGATCAGCCGGCAGTTACTGTGGGATGCGCGCCTGCGTGATCCGTTGACCCGGCGCGATCAGCCTTGGGCGCAGCCGTTGATGGCGGCGGGTTTTGCCGGGCGGCTGGAGGACGAGCAGGGCAAGTTCAACCTGCGCAATCTGGTCGCCAATGAGCGCATCGATGAGGCGCAGGTGCAGGCGTTCGAGCGGTTGTGCGAGTTGATCGGTGTGAGCGCCGTTGTCGGCCAGCGCATCCGTCAGCGGGTGATTGCCGGGTATCCGCATCTGCTGAATGCGCAGATTGGCGCGACGGGCAAAGCAGGTTTCGACAGCGGCCGCGCGACTTCGCCGGATGCCGATCACAAACCGCCACCGCCGAAGGTGCCGATGCTGCGCACGCTGGATGATTTGCGCAGCGTCGAAGGCGTGACCGATGCGCTGATCGGCCAACTGGCGCTGTACGTGACGGTGATTCCGGCGACGACGTGGATTAACGGCAACACCGCGACGGCGCAGGTGCTGGCGGCGTATGTGCCGGGGCTTTCGCTGGAGCGGGCGACGGCGTTGATTGCCGAGCGTGACGCCGGGCGCTGGTTTATCAATCGCGGGGATTTCGTGAACCGCTTGCGCATGCCGCAGCTGGAAATGAGCAGCGTCAAGGTCGGTATCACCAGTGACTGGTTTCGTTTGCGCGGTGAAGCGCGGCGTGATCAGCGCCGGGTCAGCCTCGACGCTTTGCTGCACCGCAGCGAAGATCGCCTGCCGCAGGTGATCTGGTCGCGGGTGGGCGCATGAGTCAGTTGCGCGTCGGGTTGCCGCCGCTGGCGGAGCTGGAGTTGCACAGCGAAGTGAGCTGCGCCTGGCTGGATCGTCAGGGGCAGGTCAGTCGTGAGGAACGGCTCACTTTGAGTCAGTTGGGGCAACGGCCGAAGCAACCACCGCTGCTGTGTTTTCTGCATCCGGCCGACAGCCTGCTCGCCAGCATTGATCTGCCGCCGCTGCCCGCGAACAAAACGGCGGCCGCTGTGCAGTGCGCGGCGCAGGCATTGATGCTCGGCGACAGCACCCAGATGCATATCGGCCACAGCCCTCGCGATGCAAGCGGGCAGGTGCAGATTGCCTGGGTCTCGCGGCTGCATTTGCAGGTTCTGGCTGCGGTGCTCAAGCAAGCGGGTTTGAGTTTGCGCGGTTTGTATCCGGCGCCGTATAGCCTGCCAGTGGCGCCCGGTGTTGTCGCTTGTGTGGCGGACGGGCATTTGCTCCGGCGCGAGAGTTTGAACAGCGCGCAGGTTGAGCCGTTGCTCGGTGACGAAGTTGATGAGGCATCGTTTGAAGCCGGATCAGCACAACGCTGGATCGGTGCATTGCCCGGTTGGGGTTTGCACGGCGGCCTGCAGCAAAGCGGCGGCGAGCAACGTGGCTGGGGGCGCGCTGTCGGGTGTGTGGCTTTGGCCGTGGCAGTCTGGGTGATCGGGCTGAATATGTACGCCGCTCGCGAAGCTCGGCAGGGCCAGCAGCTCAAGGCGCAAATGAGCCAGCGGGTGAAGCAGGCGTTTCCTGAATTGCCGGTGATTCTCAACCCGCTGCAACAGGCGCGTCAGCAACTCGAGCAGCGGCAAAAAGGCGCGGTCGATGACCCGGCGCAAAATTTCAATCGACTGGTGTTGCAGGCCGGCACGGGCATGCCGTTCATGGCTGGCAGTGTCGAGCGCCTGAGCTACCGTGACGGCGCTTTGCAACTGGCCTTGCTCAGCGATGCAAACCGTGGCGGCAACGACAAGGATTGGCAAAACACCTTGGCCCAGGCCGGCATCAGCGTCACTGCCGATGACGCAGGCTGGACGCTGCGCCCGAGCGATGAATCCAGCGCAAACACCAACGAAGACGACGACAGCGGAGCAGACGATGAGTAGGGCGACGCTGGCGATTTACCGTGCGCGTGGGCAGCGCTTCAGCAGCCAGTTGCAGGCGCGTTGGCAGCCGTTGGCGCTGCGTGAAAAACGCATGGTCGGCGGCATGGCGCTGGTGCTTGTCGGTCTGCTGATCTGGCTGACGCTGGTCAAGCCGCCATTGGCCAGGATCACTTTTTGGCAGAACGAAACGCCCAAGTTGCGCGCGCAAACCGAGGCGCTGGAAGTGCTGTTGCGCAGCGTCAATGTGCGGCCGCAGGGGCAAAGCGTTGACCAGTCGCTGGAGCAAAGTCTGCAAGCGGCGGGGCTCGCCGGGCATTACCAATTACAAGCGGCGGAGGGTGGCGGGTGGCAGCTGAATGTCGACGCCGCGCCGGCCGATGCGCTGCTCGACTGGCTGCTCAGCCAGCCGTCACAACTTTCTCTGCAGGTCGTCGAAGCGCAGTTGCAACGCGCAAACGAAACCTCGACCGATGTCACCGCCGGCACATTGTCAGGCACCGTTCGCATGGATCAGGCGCAGGGCGCTAAGGAAGCTTCATGAAGGAGTCACGCTGCAAACCGGCACGTCTGGCGCTGCCGTTGTTGCTGATGGCATTGAGCGCGTGCAACAGCACCACGGCGCCGCAGAATCAGCCGCCGCTGTTGGTCGACAGCGAACTCGGGCGGCCACTGGCCAACACCCAGCGCAGCGGCGATGCGGTGGCCGATCGCGAACGGGCGCAGGCTCAGGCGCGGCCGGTGCCGAAGCAGTTGCATAACATCAGCCAGCGTGGGCGCAGTGGTGGTCCTGCGCCGAGCAATGCAGTTGCGCGCAATCCGTTGGGCGAGCAACCGGTGACGCTGAATTTTGTCGAGGCGGATATTCAGGCGGTGGTACGGGCGCTGTCGCGGGCCACCGGCCAGCAGTTTCTCGTCGATCCACGGGTCAAGGGCAATCTGACGTTGGTCTCGGAAGGTCAGGTGCCGGCCCGTCAGGCCTACGACATGCTGCTCGCGGCGTTGCGCATGCAAGGCTTCAGCGTGGTCGATGTCGGCGGTGTGGCGCAGGTGGTTCCCGAGGCCGACGCGAAACTGCTCGGCGGGCCGATCTACAGCGCCGACAAACCTGCCGGCGACGGCATGCTCACGCGCACGTTTCGCCTTCAATACGAGAACGCGGTGAACCTGATCCCGGTGCTGCGCCCGATCGTTTCGCCGAACAATCCGATCAATGCCTATCCGGGCAACAACACCGTGGTCATCACCGATTACGCCGAGAACCTCACCCGCGTTGCGCAGTTGATCGAGAGCATCGACACGCCGAGCGCGATCGACACCGATGTGGTGCAGATCCAGAACGGCATCGCCGCCGATATCGCGCCGATGGTGGCCGACTTGCTCGACGCGCCGGGCCATGATCCGACGCAGAAAATCGCCGTGATCGGCGACCCGCGCTCGAACACCATCATCATCCGCGCCGGCAGCCCCGAGCGCACCGAGCTGGCGCGCAACCTGATCTACAAACTCGACAACGCGCAGAGCAATCCGAGCAATCTGCATGTGGTTTATCTGCGCAACGCCCAAGCGGCGAAACTCGCCCAAGCCTTGCGCGGTTTGCTCACCGGCGAGAGTGACAGCGGCAGCAGCGACGCGGCGCGGTCGGTACTCAGCGCGATGGGCAGCAGCACCGGCGGCAACGCCGGGCAGAACGGCCAGAGCAGCACGCCGAGCACTGGCACTTCAACGACGACTGGCAGCGGCGCAAGCGGCGGCAGTTATGCCCAGGGCAGTGGCGGCGGCAGCAGCAGTGGCGGTACGCAAAGCAGCGAACAGAACGTTGCGTTCAGCGCTGGCGGGGTGACGATTCAGGCCGATGCCACCACCAACACGCTGCTGATTTCCGCACCGGAACCGCTGTATCGCAATCTGCGTGAGGTTATCGATTTGCTGGATCAGCGCCGTGCGCAGGTGGTGATCGAGAGTCTGATTGTCGAGGTCGGCGAGGACGATGCCAGTGAATTCGGTGTGCAATGGCAGACCGGTAACCTCGGCGGCAAGGGCATGATCGGTGGCGCCAATCTCGGCGGCGCGGGTCTCAACACGGGGGCCAAGAACAGCATCGACGTGCTGCCGCAGGGTTTGAACCTTGGCTATGTCAACGGCACGGTCGACATTCCCGGCATCGGCAAGATTCTCGACCTGAAAGTGCTGGCGCGGGCGCTGAAGAGCAAGGGCGGCACCAACGTGCTGTCGACACCAAACCTGCTGACGCTGGACAACGAAGCGGCGAGCATTTTTGTCGGCCAGACCATCCCGTTTGTCAGCGGCAGCTACGTCACCGGCGGCGGGGGCACCAGCAACAACCCGTTCCAGACCGTCACCCGCGAAGAGGTCGGCCTCAAGCTCAACGTGCGTCCGCAGATTTCCGAGGGCGGCACGGTGAAGCTGGATATCTATCAGGAAGTCAGCAGCATCGATGAGCGCGCGTCCAACAGCGTGACCGCGGCGGGCATCGTCACCAACAAACGGGCGATTGATACCAGCATTCTGCTCGACGATGGGCAGATCATGGTTCTCGGCGGTTTGCTCCAAGACGGCTACAGCCAGAGCAATGATGCCGTGCCGTGGCTGGGCAGCCTGCCGGGCATCGGCGCGCTGTTTCGCAACGAACGCCGGGCGATCACCAAGACCAACCTGATGGTGTTCCTGCGCCCGTACATCATCCGCGACAGCGAAGCGGGGCGCAGCATCACCCTCAACCGCTACGACTTCATGCGCCGCGCCCAGGGCGGCTTGCAACCGGAACGCAGCTGGGCGATGCCCGACATGCAGGCGCCGCAACTGCCAAGCGCCGCGCAAGGCGTGCCAGCGCCGGGGCCGACATCAGGCCCACGCGCCACGATCAAAGCCGTACCGATCGAAGGGAGCACCCGGTTTTGACTGAGATGATGACGGTGGCGAGGGGATTTATCCCCGCTCGGCTGCGCAGCAGTCGTAAAACCGGTATACGCGATTTGCCTGGAGAAATCGATTCTCAAGGTTTGGGTCTGCTTCGCAGCCCAACGGGGATAAATCCCCTCGCCACAAGAGATCTCATTGCCACAGGGGATCCCATTGCCACGGCATCGATTGAAGGGAGCACCCGGTTTTGACTGAGATGATGACTGTGGCGAGGGGATTCATCCCCGCTCGGCTGCGCAGCAGTCGTAAAACCGGTACACGCGATTCGCTTGTAGAAACCGGTTCTCAAGGTTTGGGTCTGCTTCGCAGCCCAACGGGGATAAATCCCCTCGCCACAGGGGATCTCATTGCTACAGAAGGCTCCATTGCCCCGGTACCGATCGAAGGGAGCACCGGGTTTTGACTGAGATGATGACTGTGGCGAGGGGATTCATCCCCGCTCGGCTGCATAGCAGTCGTAAACCGGGCACATGCGATTTGCCTGGAGAAACCGGTTCTCAAGGTTTGGGTCTGCTTCGCAGCCCAACGGGGATAAATCCCCTCGCCACAGG